>CAZGUL010000441.1:0-2514 GCA_964529055.1 uncultured Spirochaetaceae bacterium | reverse complement strand
TTCCGCGGGGGGGGGCGGCCACCGCCCTGGTTTCCCTGGTCTTCGCCGCGAGGGAATATCGGAAAATGCACGGCCGCGGCTTCGGCCATTCCACGAAGGGGCCGAACATGCGGAGCGTGCTCCGGGTCTTTGGGTTTTTCAGTCTGTGTTACGCCGCGGCCTTCGCGGCGGCTCTGGCGGCGGGTCATCTGGAGGGTCGATTCTACGGGTGAGAGAAACCGAGCGGTTCGAGATTTTCCCGGATTCTTTTGTCGAGTGAAAGGAAATGAACGTCATCATAAATTTCCAGAAATTGAAGACCGGTGGCAAGATGAATCGCGTCGAGGCTTCTCACCGGTTCCGCCGGAAAAGGTTTTCCGGCCCGGTCCCGCACTTCCCGGGTGATTTCCATCAATTCCCATCCCCGGAGTTGCTCCCTGCTCAATTTGCGCAGTCTGCCCGCTTGAACTTCCGAAATCACCGCCGTGCAGGCCGCGCGATTCAGCCCCCGATCGATTTCAAGAACGGTCAGAACGGACGTAACGATGTTTTCGTGGGAATTGATCGCCCCGATCACGGCATCCGCGGCGTCTTCGCCGAAGAGCCATGCGAGGACGGCCGAGGTCTCAATGTACAGTACCATCTTTGTCTTCCCGGTCTTCGGCGACAATCCTTTTCGCCGTCCCGTTCGGGAGCCGGACCGGCGACCGGACGCAGAGAGTTCGCTTGGTTTTCGGCCGTGTCAGCATTCCGGATTTCTCCATCTCTTCCGCGGGCCCGGGCGGGGAGGCGGTGAGGTAACGCGTCGTCGGCTCGTGAATTTCGGCGACGACTTCATCGCGATCCAAAACGAGGATCCTCGTGCCGGTTCTTGCCTCCTTCAGATACCGTGACAGGTTGTCCCGCAGGACTTTTATGCCCACCGCTTTTGTTTCCATGATAATAATGTAGCCACCGGTGGCGTCTTTGTCAAACGATAGTCCTGGCGGTCTTCACCATCGATTATCCGGCCCTCCGTCCCCCCATCACCAGCCAGACGCTGCCGAGAATGACGGCCAGTCCGGCGAAAAGTCCGACGCCGAGGGGCTCTCCGAGGAAAAGGACCCCCCAGAGGATGCTGAAAAACGGTACCAGGAAGGTCACGGTGGACGTCCCGACGGCGCCGATGCGGGTTATAAGGCGGAAGTAGATGAGATAAGCCCCGACGGTGGAGAATACCGCAAGCGCCGCCACCGCGAAAAAGGCGGAGGCGGGGGGGACCCGGGACGGGGCGAACGGCACCGCCGCCGGCAGGAGCAGCGCCGCCGCCGCGGCCATCTGCCCGAAGGAAACGTGGAATGCAGGCGTGTCCCGGAAACGGACGCGGCTCAGCACCCCCGCGATGCCGTAGCTGAAAGCCGCCAGAAGGGCTTGCGCGGCGGCGCCGAGAACCGCCGGTGACGGCTCGAAATCGCTGAGGCCCACGAGGATCGCGACGCCGGCGAGGCCGGCGAGAACCCCCGCCGCCCGCCGGGGTCCGAAGCGCTCCTTTATCCAGGCGGCGGCCACCACCGCGGTGAACAGCGGGGTCGTGGCGTTGATGACCGCCGCGAGGGACGCGTTCAGACGGGTGACGGCGTTGGCGATGAGAATGTAGGGCAGGGCGCAGTTGAAAAACCCCAGGGCGGCATAGTCCTTCCACCGCTTCCGGAGGTCCGGCAGGGACCCCGTCGCCGCGCCGTACGCGAACAGCATGACCGCGGCCGCCGATGTCCGGAGGGACATGGTGAAAAAGGACCCCATGACCGGGGCCGCGATGCGCATGAAGAGGTAGGACCCGCCCCACAGGGCCGCCAGCAGAAGCAGAAGGAGCGCGTCGGAACGTTTCATGCGGCGATTGTATCAAAACGCGGGCGCGGTGTCTTTCCGGTTCCTGCGAATTTTTTCAGCCTTCAAACAGCCAGGTCGAAAGATACCTCTCCCCCGAATCCGGCAGGACGGCGACGATGAGTTTTCCGGCGAACACGGGCCGCCGGGCGATTTCCAGGGCCGCCCACATGGCCGCCCCGCCCGAAATCCCGGACAGGAGGCCCTCCTCCCGGGCGAGACACCGGGTGATCGCCGCGGCGTTTTCCTCGCTCACCCCGATGATTTCGTCCACCGCGTCCCGGCGAAACACCTCCGGGATGAAGCCGGCGCCGATGCCCTGGATCCGGTGGGGCCCCGGGGCGCCGCCGGAGAGCACCGGCGACTTTTCCGGCTCCACCGCGACGGCATGGATTTTCTTCCGTTTTTTCAGGGCCTCCGCGGTGCCGGTGACGGTCCCGCCGGTGCCGACGCCGGCGACGAGAACGTCGATCTTCCCGTCCGTGTCCCGCCAGATTTCCTCCGCGGTTGTCCGGGCGTGGACGGCGGGGTTCGCCGGGTTTCTGAACTGGAAGGGGACGAACGCTTTCTTGTGTTTTTTCGCCAGGTTTTCAGCGGTCTCGATGGCCCCCCGCATTCCGCGGCTGCCCTCGGTCAGCACGAGCTCGGCGCCGTAGGCTTTCAGCATCC
>CAZGUL010000440.1:0-2516 GCA_964529055.1 uncultured Spirochaetaceae bacterium | reverse complement strand
GGGCCACCTTGCGGCAGAGGAAGAAGAACTGAAACTCAAAATTCACGAATAGCGGAGGGAAAGAACATGAATCCTTACCAGAAACGAATGAAGGCGGCCCTCGACAAGATGGAGGAGATCCGCAAGAAGGCCGAGGCCGAAAACCGGGCCATGACCGAGGAGGAAATCCAGGCCCGGGCGGCCGCGAAGACGGACTTTGACGCCGCGGAAAAGGAATGGAAGTCCGTCCAGGACGAAGAGGAAATGCGGGCGAAGGCCTTCGGCGAAGGCGCCGCGACCCCTCTGACCGTTGCCGGAGAAGGGCAGATCACCGTGGAGGATCAGCCGATCTACCGCGGGTCGCCGGCAACGGCCCTGGGGATGCAGCTGGTCGACATCTACACCGTTTTCAACCCCACGAATTTCAGTGACCAGGAAATCCGGGCCGCAAAATCCCGCGTCGAAAAGTCCCAGAAGCGCGGATACGAGCGCATGCACAAGGCCCTCGAAAAGGAAGGGCGCACGATCAACGTGTCCGGGGGCATGAGCGTTGCGGTCCCGAGCGAGGGCGGCGTGTTCTTGCAGGGCGAAACATCCATGGAGCTCATGACGCACGGCTTCAACAACGCGGAAATTCTTCCCAGGACCGCAAAGCGCACCCTGACGGCGACACAGTACGTCAAGATCATCGGCATTGACGAGGAATCGCGTGTCGACGGGTCCCGCGGGGGCGGAATCCGGGTCTACACAAACAAGGAGCTCGGGGCATACACGGCCAGCAAACCGAAATTCAGGGAAATCCGCATTGAGCCGCAGAAGCTGACCGGACTGTTCCCGGCCTCTGATGAGCTGCTCCGAAATGCAACCTTCATGGGGCAGGAGGTGCGGCAGTTGTTCGGCGAGGAGTTTTCCTTCAAGTGCCAAAATCTTTCCATTCGCGGAACCGGCGCAGGGGAGGCCATGGGCATCCTGAATTCCGGGTGCCTCGTTTCCGTCCCCAAGGAAACCGGCCAGAAGGCGGCGACGATCCTCACCCAGAACCTCAGTAACATGTGGGCGCGGTTCATGGGTCGAAATCCGGTGTGGTTCATCAACAGGGATTGTGGTCCGCAGCTGGACCAGCTTTCCATCACCGCCGGCACCGCTGCCCTGGAGCCCCGTTTCGTGACCTATGACGCACAGGGCATCATGAGGATCAAGGGCGCCCCGGTCGTGGAGATCGAACAGTGCGAGACCCTGGGGACGGTCGGCGATATCATCCTTGCCGACTGGAGCCAGTACGTTTGCGCTGACACGGGAGACATCCAGGAGGCCATGAGCATCCATGTCGATTTCGTCTACGGGCAGCAGCTTTTCCGCTTCACGTACTATTTCGACGGACAGCCCAGGTACGCCACCGCAATCACGCCGTTCAAGGGATCAAACAAACGATCCCCGTTCGTCGTCTTGGCATCGAGAGCGTAACCGCAACCGACAACCCGGGGGCTCCGGCCCCCGCACGATATGAACAGGAGGAACAGACAATGCAGGGAAAAGACTTCACCATCGTTCCCCTTCTCTGGGCTGACAGCCAGGACGGGGCGCTGGCATCGGACATCATCAGCCTCAAAAACTACAAACATGCGGACATCTACATTATGGTCGGCGCCGTCATCGGCAAGGCTGGCGCGGTCACCCTCGAAAAGGGCGCGAGCGTTTCCGCCGCCGCCACGGCGCTTGCATTCACGCGGTACGCGAGCACCGGCTTCATCCTGGAGTATGACGGGGCATCCGTCGACACGCCGGCGGAAGCCGGTGAGACCGTCACCGGCAACGGAGGCGGCGTCGGCTACGTCTACAAGGACCTGGGCGGGAAGCTGATCTGCTACGCCCACAACGGCACGACCTTCGTTGACAACGAAGTCCTGACGTTCAGCGGCGGCAAGACGGCCGTGGCGAACGGGATCCAGAAGAATGAGGACATCCTTGTCCCCCGGACCGCCAGTAGCAACACGTTCAACGTCGCGGCGGTCGGGAACAAGATTTACCATATCCCGGTTTCGTCGGACATGCTGGGCGACGGTTACGACTGCCTGGAGCTCAACGTGGCAGATCTCGATACCACGGAACTCGCGGCATGGGCGGTACTCTCGAAGCCCCGCTACATGGGCGAGATCCCGGAAACGGCGATTTACGATTAACGGAACGGGGCGGGTTACGGCCCGCCCCTACCCAAGAAAGGCACAGGTAAAGACATGAAGAAACGAACCTTCCTCGGGATTCTCGCCCTGCTCCTGATTTTTGTCGGCGTCTGCTGGGGTGCCGAACTCATGAACATCAGGACGGCGGGGGTCGACGGGAATCTCGTGTTCTATGATGGGTCGGGGAACATCATCTGTACCTATGACGCCACGAACCGGAAAGTAAATTTCCCGTCCGGATCCACTCTTGACATAGACTCCGGAGGCGTCCTGACGTTCGGATCCGCGACGCTCACGGCCGGGACCGACACCATCACCACGACGGCCGGAACGCAGACCCTTACCAATAAGACGCTG
>CAZGUL010000439.1:0-2520 GCA_964529055.1 uncultured Spirochaetaceae bacterium | reverse complement strand
AGCAGCGCGGCGATGTCCAGCGCGAAAAGCAGGAAGATGACGGGAAGGGCGACCTTCTTGAAGCCCGGGACCGCCGCCGCCCACTTGCGCCGCTCCTCGACGTCGTTCTGCGTCAGCGCCAGGGGCGCCCACTCGATGGGCCGGCCGTTCTGCGCCTTGATGTCCTTCCTGACGGACCGGTAGGCCAGCGGCAGGGCTATCGCCGCCCACACCAGGACCATCGGGGCGCTGCGCATCATCACGTCCGCCACGGGGATGCCCGCGGCCTTCGCGGTTATGGCCGGCGCCCCCTGGATCACGAAGTCGGTTGTAAGGGCGCAGCCGTAGCCGAACATGCTTATCGCGATGGCCGCCCCGATGGGGGGAAGCCCCGCCTTGATGGCCGCCGGCAGAAGCAGGGCGCCCACGAGGGCGATGGCCGGAGACGGCCAGATGACCCAGGCGGTCAGCATGATGACGAAGCCCATGACCCAGAAGGCGATTCCCGGCGACCGGAGCAGCTTCTGCACCGGCCGGAACATCATTTCCGCCATGCCCGTTTCCTCCAGCATTTTCGCCAGTGAAACGATGACGGAGATGATCACCACGGTGCCCAGCAGTTCGGAGGCAGCCACGGTGAGTGAATTGAAGATCGCCTGCACCGCCCCGATGAAATTCCCGGTGATGACGAAAGCGAGGATGAACGAACCGACGACGCAGACCAGGGGCGTCTCCCTCCGGAACGTCATCGTGACGAGGATGAGAACGATGAAGAGCGCGTAAACCCAATGTGCCGCCGTGAGCTGAACCATTTCTTTTTTCCTCCCCCCTACCTGCGAGAAAAGACGTCTGCCAGACCTGTATTTTCCACACGACCGCGGATGGCTCCGGCGTCCGTGGTGTAGAGACCCAGTTTCTTCATGCGCTCGAAATAGACCGAGCCGGAGAACGTGTATTTGTAGCCCAGGCCTTCCTCGGTGTCCATCATCTCCCGGACGTGGGCGATCGCGTCCCCCACGGCAAGGGAACGCGGCAGGACCAGAAGTCCGCGCTTCGCCGCGAGCCGGGCCGCGTTGTGGCCCGCCAGCGTCCCTGTGACGATGGCCTCGGTGTGACCGACCAGGAGCCCCGCCTTTTCGCCGGCGCAGAAGAGGTTGTCCGCCCCCGCGACCCGCAGGGCGTCGTCCCGGGGCGACATCCCCATGTAGCGGATGGAGTTGCCTTGTCCGCCCGCGTAGGGGTCCTCGTACCGGGCGTGCTCGAAGCCGGGAATTTTCCGCAGAGCCTCCAGGGGAAAGAAGGGGCTCATCAGTTTGGCGTGCCCGGTGTCGAGAAGAATGACGTTGTCGTGGAATTCCGGCAGGGCGTACTGCTGGCAGGCCTTCGACGACAGGTCGATGTCCGCCCCGGCGCTCTTCGGAATGGGGACGACGACGACGCCCTTTTCGGTGAGCTCCGCTGCCAGCCCGGGCGACAGGGATTCCTTCAGCAGCTTGCAGGATCCGCTCATCGCCCCGATCCGCGTCCCCTTCCGGCCGATTTTTTCCTGGATGCCCGCCAGGGCCGTGAGGCTCGCCCGGCCGCCGAAAGCCGGACAGCGCAGGACGCAGAGGGCGCATCCGTTGCCGTACTTAACGCAGTTCGCCGTGGGGCCGGCGGTCCCCGTCGCGTCGATGAAGACATCGCCTTCGAACCGCAGGGCCGTCCCGTTGTTCCGGGCCGTCACCGCGGCGATGCCGCCGCCGGATTTTTCGACCCCGTCGATCCGGACCGTCAGCCTGACGTCCACGCCCATGTCTTCCAGGTATTTTCTCACCACGGGTTCCATGCGGGCCACGTTGTAGAACCACGCGTGGGGATGACCGGGGAATTCGATGTTTTTATGGAGAGAGTTTTCGTCGGTGAGCCGGAAGAGGTCTCCTCCGCCCAGGACGATCATTTCCTCCGCCGCGGTGTGGCGGCCGTTGTTCCGCATGATGCCGCCCACGAGGCCCGTGCCCAGCAGCATGTCCGTCCTCCCGAGGAGGACGACGCCGGCCCCCTGTTTCCTGGCGGCAATGGCGGCCGCGCAGCCGGACCATCCGCCTCCGGTGATCACGATATGCATAATTATTCAAATTTTTATCAGGATTCCGGGGAATATGCAACCATAAATTATCGCGAAAAGCGATTGACCCTTAATCTGATAGATTTTATGATGTTTCTCATCTTGCATGACTTTTAAAGGAGAAAATCATGAGTCTCAGAAGATTTGCCTTGGCGCTGCTGGTCGGCGCGCTCGTCCTGTCCGCGGCTTTCGCGGGCGGACGGAAGGAACCCGAATTTCCCTCGAAGACGATCACGATCATCAACCCGTACTCGGCCGGCGGCGGCGCCGACATGGTTTCCCGGCAGCTCGCGAAGGAGCTGGAGCCCATCCTCGGCGTTTCCGTTGTCGTTGTGAACAAGACAGGCGGCAGCGGCGCCGTCGGCACCAGCGAGGCGGCGAAGGCGAAACCCGACGGTTACACCCTTCTCATCAACGACAAGGCCCTGGTCAGT
>CAZGUL010000438.1:0-2522 GCA_964529055.1 uncultured Spirochaetaceae bacterium | reverse complement strand
ACAGCAAAGCCATCAAGAAGTGACCGGAAGCGGTTATTGACGAGCCAGGGAAGGAGAGTGACGAAATGAAAAGGTATGCGGATATCATATCCGGAAGCTTCATCGCGTTTATCGGTGTCGTTTTCCTGATTGAGACCCGGAACATCCAGGCCCTCATGAAGATGGAATTCGGGCCGAAGATCATGCCTCGAATCCTTTCCGTGGGACTCATTTTTTTCGGCGTGACCATCGCCGCATCGGGGTGGATTCAGTCGAAAAATCGACCAGGGGCCGTGCAGAGCAGACATTTGGGCGAGATCCGCACAGCAAAGGTTCTCGCCACCGCCGCCTTGATCATCTTCTATGTCGCGGCGCTGCAACCCCTCGGTTTTCTCGTCACATCCGTCATCTATCTCTTTCTGCAGGTGATAGTATTGGGAGGAGTCGCGAAAAAGGCGCGGCTCCTTCCCTATGCTCTTGTCTCGATCATTGTAGCCTCGGGAATCAATGTGCTTTTCACGCAAGTATTCAAAGTATTGCTGCCCGCCGGCAGGTTGTGGTAGGGGAGTGGTCTCTATGCTTGAAATGTTTTCGATCGGATTTTCTTCCATACTTAACGTAAACACGATCCTCATCATACTGATGGGCGTCGTCCTGGGTATCCTGTTCGGTGCCAGCCCGGGGTTGACAACGTCGATGGGGATGGTGTTCATGCTGCCCCTGACCTTCAGTCTGTCGGCCGTGAACGGAATGGCCCTGTTGTCGGCGCTCTATATAGGAGGGACGTCGGGGGGATTAATCACGGCGATTCTGCTGAACATACCCGGAACTCCCGCCTCGATCAGTACCGCCTTCGACGGATATCCGATGGCGCAGCGGGGGGAAGCCGGCAAGGCCTTGGGAGCGGGCATTCTGTTTTCCTTTATAGGCGGGCTGTTCAGTTTTATGATCCTCTTTATCCTCGCCGAGCCGATCGCGAAAATCGCCGTGAAATTCACTCCCTTCGACTATTTCGGAATTACGCTTTTCGCAGTCACCCTCATCGGCGGGCTGTCCGGCAAGTCGGTATACAAGGGGATCGCGGCCGCTCTGCTCGGAATGCTGCTATCGAGCTTCGGAAGCGCCCCGCTGGACGGCTTCCCGAGATTCACCTTCGGGTGGCGGCAGCTCAAAGCTGGTTTCAACCTGCTGCCCGTCCTCGTCGGAGTGTACGCGGTGACGGAAATACTGAAGTGTGCGGAAAACAGTGATGAGGTCGGCGGCGATATTTCGAAACAGAAATTCAAGATCAGGGGCTTCGGTATTTCGATGAAAGAGTTCTTCGGACAGCTCCCGAACGCGTTCTGGTCCTTTCTGATCGGGATGGGAATCGGAGCGCTCCCCGGTCTCGGCGCCGGACAGGCCAACATCATCGCGTACTCGCAGGCGAAAAGCCGTTCGAAACATCCGGAAAAATTCGGCACCGGCATTCTCGACGGCGTCGTCGCCTCCGAAACGTCCAACAATGCGGTTATCGGAGGGGCCATGATTCCCACCCTCACCATGGGGATACCCGGAGACGCGGGAACAGCCATGCTGCTCGCGGGCTTCATGATTCACGGGCTCAACCCTGGGCCGATGCTGATGCACACGAGCGCCGATCTGGTGTACACCATCTTCGCGACGCTGATTCTCGCGAACTTCGGGATGATCATCGTGGAATTTTTCGGCATCAGAGGATTTATCCAGTTGCTCCGAATACCGAAATACTACATTTTCCCGGTTGTCATCGTTCTGTGCATGGTGGGAGCGTTCAGCATCAACAACCGCACCTTCGACGCGATATCCATCGTGATTTTTGCGGTCATCGGGTACGGACTCTACAAGTTCGACTATCCTCTGCCGCCGTTCATACTGGGATTTATCCTCGCCCCGATTATCGAGATCAATCTGCGCAGGGGGCTGATATTCTCGCAGGGATCTTATCGGGATTTCATGAAGCATCCCGTATCGGCAGTTTTCATCGTGCTCACTTTTGTGAGCTTCGTCATGATGGTCGTTCGAAAAAGGAGAGGCGCCGTCAAGAACACCTCAGTCATAAGGAGAGAGAATGGCTGAAAAACCCATGAATCTTCTGTTCATTTTCTCAGATCAACACAGCAGGGAAAAAATCGGGTGTTACGGAAACGATCATATCCTTACTCCAAACATTGATCGCCTCGCACGGGAGGGGGTACGGTTTGACAGTGCCTATACGAACTGTCCGATATGCGTCCCGGCCCGAGCCTCGCTCGCCACTGGAAGGTATGTCCATGATTTGAGGTTGTGGGACAATGCCAGTCCGTATATCGGCGGCGAGCAAAGCTGGGGACACGTGCTTGTACGGGCAGGCCATAAGGTAACTACCGTTGGGAAACTGCACTACAGAAATACGGAAGATGACACCGGGTTTCCTGATCAAAGG
This sequence comes from uncultured Spirochaetaceae bacterium, assembly GCA_964529055.1. Lineage (GTDB taxonomy): Bacteria > Spirochaetota > Spirochaetia > DTKZ01 > DTKZ01 > JAKQWJ01. The sequence goes on along the minus strand of CAZGUL010000438.1, from coordinate 100 downwards.
CTCCCGCTTCATGTGCGCGATGGAATCGGCGACCTATACGGATCGATCCGGCGGCCTGCCGCGAGAAAGCCGGGCCTTGGGAAAAGCGTTTCGGAAGGAC
>CAZGUL010000437.1:0-2531 GCA_964529055.1 uncultured Spirochaetaceae bacterium | reverse complement strand
GGGGCGCACCTGCAGGCTCGACGTGAGCCGGTTGATGATGTCCACCGCCTTCTGGGATCCCAGCGCCTTCTCCAGGAGTTCCCGGGCGTAATCGATGCCGCCGGTGGTGATGAAGTCCTGGGCCATCATCAGCTCCTGGAACTCCATCAGCACCTTGTCCCTTTCCTGGGAATCTATCGTGTCCAGCCGGGCGATCTCGAAGGTCAGGGTCTCGATTTCGTCCTCCCGGAGATGCTTGAAAATTTCCGCGGAAACCTCCGAACCGATGGTGACCAGGAATATCGCCGCCTTCTGGCGTCCGGTGAGTTCCTTCCTGTGGCCTCCCGCGCCCTTTTTTCCCGCCGACGCGGCGGCGGACGCGACTGCCTTTCCGGGTTTTTTCGCCATTGCCTATTCCTCCATCAGCCAGGTGCGGATGAGCTGTGCCACGTCCTCGGGATGCTCCCGCGCCATGTTGATCGCGTTCTCCTGCATTTCCATCCGAGCCCGCTCTTCCACGGACATCTCGACTTCCGCCCCCTCTTCCTCGGCGCTCCGGAGGGCCGCCTCGCGCATGGCCTGATGCTGCCGCGCGAGTTCCTCTTCCCTCAGGCGCCGCCGCCTTTCCATTTCCCGGGCGACGAGGCGGAATATCACGAAGGCGATCAGCAGCGCCGCGGCGGAAATGAGGGCGTACAGGATCGTTCGCTGCATCTGCAGCCGGCTGCGATAATCCCGGTCCTCCTGCTGGTGCCGGGTGGTGCGGTCGAAAACGATGTGCTGGACCGTCACCGAATCGCCCCGCTCCCGGTTGTACCCGACGGCGTGTTCCACCAGGGCCTTCGCCTTGACCAGGTCTTCGTCGGTCACGGGAACGTATTCCCGCTCGATGCTGCCGTCCTTTTTCAGGATCACCTCGCCCGAGTCATTATACTTCCATTTCCAGACACCGTCGATCGCGACGGCCGCGGTGACCCGCCGGACTTCCCAGGGGGCCTTCTCCTCGTTGATGACCCGCTTGTTGACCACTTCGTTCTGGATCACCGAGCTCTTCGAGTATTTTCCCGCCATGGTTTCCAGGTCCTTGTAGGCCGGCGGGGTCTGCCCCTCCTGTCCCGGGGGCCCCTCGGGATTGAAGCCCGTGCCCTCGAAACGCTCGTCCTGCAGTTCCTTCGACAGGGTGATGGACAGGACCTTCGCGCCGGGCTGGGCCGATTCGTCGTAGGGGGTCCTGGGGTTGTCCGGGTTCACGGTCACGGGAAAATGCTCCTCCGTCTCCACGGTTTTCTTGCCCGTATCCAGCGTGATGTCCAGATTGATGATCTGCACCCTGTCTTCGCCGTAGATCCGGCGCAGGGCGGCGAGGATGGATTTCTTGTACTGGGTTTCCAGGTCCCGGGCGGTTTTCATCTCCCGCTTCGCGAGCTCCAGCCGGTCGATGTCGGCCATTCCGGTGAAGTCGTTGAGCACCAGGCCCTGGTGATCGGTGATGGTGATGTTTTCCTGCGCGAGTCCCTCCACCGCGAACCGGACGAGCTTCTCGATGCCCTGCACCTTTTTGCGGTTTTCCACCAGGTCCGAGCCGGGCTTCGGGGTGACGATGATCGACGCGGTGACCGGGTTGCGGTCCTCGGCGAAGAGCTTGTCCTCCGGCATGACCAGCGTGACGCTGGCGGCGTCGACGTCCTCGATGGCGGTGAAGTGCTGTTCCAGGCTTCGGGTTATGGCCCGGCGGAGATTGACGTTCCGCTCGAAGTCGGTGATGGTCCAGCGTTCCACGTCGAAGATCTGCCACGGGTCGGTGCCGGCGGGAATGAGGTCCTCCCGGGCAAGCACGGCCCGCATCCGCTGGGCGGTCTTGTCGTCGTCGACCATGACCCGCGAGTCGGCGGTGAGCTGGTAGCGCACCCCCTCCTGGTCCAGACGCTGGGTTATGCGGGCCATTTCCGCCTCGTTCGGAATGGACCTGTACAGAAGCGGCACCATCGACGGCGAGGCGCTGACGGCCGCGAGAACGCCGAAACCCGCCAGAACGGCGGCGACGACGGAAATGAAAATTATGCGCTGGACCAGCGTCCATTTCTTCCAGACCGAGACGACCTGGTCGAGCTGCTTCTTGAAAAATTCGTTCATGTCCCCCCTCCCCTTCGACACGAAAACAATCTATCCTGTCGATCCTCCTCTCATATTGCCCAAAGCGCTCATCTGGCGCTGATGATGTCCCGGTACGCCCGGATGACCCGGTCGACGACGGTCTTCGTTATGTTCAGGGCCATGTTCGCCTCGGCCAGCGTGATCGTCACGTCGTGGGCGTCCACCGAATCCGGATCGGTGATCATCTGCTGCGACAGTTTCAGGCTCTCCTGCTGCAGATCGTTTACCCGGGAAAGCCCGTTCATCATGACCCGCCCGAAGTCCCCTCCGGCGGACGGATCGGCCCCGGCCCTCCGGGCGCCCGACCCGGCGATGTGGCGCGGATCGGTCCTGTTAAGGAGGATCTTGTGGCCGGAAACCTGCTTGTTCGACAAAAGTCCGTCCATCTACCTATCTCC
>CAZGUL010000436.1:0-2542 GCA_964529055.1 uncultured Spirochaetaceae bacterium | reverse complement strand
CGTGGCCGAGTACGCGATAGGCCAGATCATCGCGCTGGCCCGTAACCTGCCGGCCGGCGACAAGGCGGTCCGCGCCGGCGACTGGGAATTCCGCAACAGGGTGAAGGGTTCCGATCTGGCGGGCAAGACACTGGGTCTCGTCGGCGCGGGCCGGGTGGGCACGATGACGGCGAAAAAGGCCTTCTTCGGTCTGGAAATGAACGTCGTCGTCTACGATCCCTACATCAGGGAGATAAAAGGCGTTCCGGAAGCGAAAATCGTTTCCGACCTGGAAACGGTGTTCCGGACGGCGGACTTCGTCAGCCTGCACATGCCCGCGACGCCGGAAACGAAGGGCATGATCGGCAGGAAATATTTCTACATGATGAAGAATAGCGCATTCCTGGTCAACGCCGCCCGCGGCGAGGTGGTCGACGAAAAGGACCTCTGCGAGGCCCTGAGATCCCGGCGCATCGCCGGTGCGGGTCTCGACGTTTTCGATCCCGAGCCCCCGAAAGCCGACAACCCGCTCTACGCCCTGGACAACGTCATCCTGAGTCCGCACAACGCGGCCCTGACCGCCGAGGCGATGACCCGCATGGCCCTTCACGCGGCGATGGGCATCGACGACGTCCTTTCCGGCAGAACGCCGAAATGGGCGGTCAACAAGCCCGCGGGAAAATAGCGTACCAGGACCGGCGGCTCCCGCCGGTCCCTCCCCCCGGGACCGCGCGGAATGCCGGGCGGGTTCCGCGGGCGGAACCGGCGAAAAAGGGTGCCGCAAATTCCGAAAAAAAGTTGACAGAGAAGAGCGAAGGGGTTTACAATAACACCGATTGTATACCAAAAGTATTTTAGTAGGATAATGGATAAGACAGCCATTCTGAAAGACATTTCCGAGAAGATATTTACCGAACATTTCTGTCCGGGAGAATTTCTGATCGAGCGGGACCTCTGCGCGACCTACGGCCTGAGCCGTACTCCCATGAGGGAAATCCTGATGAGCCTGGCCGCCAAGGGACTCGTTACCCGGCAGGCGCGCAAAGGTTTTGCAGTGCGTACGCTGGACTGGAAACAGCTCTTCGAGGTCTTTGAAGCCCGGGAGGGCGTGGAGGGCATGGCCGCCCGCCTGTGCTGTCAGAAGCTGTCCCCGTCGGGCCGCGCGCGGCTGTGTGAAATGCGGAACCGTCTCGAGGCGCTGGACGCTGTGCGTTACAGCGACGAGGGCGTGCGCCTCGGCAGGGGTCTGCACAAATTCATCGCCCGGGAAGCCGACAATTCCCTTCTCCGGGAATTGTACGAGAAGGTCGATAACATGGTGATTCTCACCAGCGTCATGACCCGTAAAAGCGGCAGCATCGAGGACGGTTCCCGGAGCGGGCATCTAATGATTATTTCGGCGATACTGAAAGGAGATCCGGACGAGGCGGAGCTGCGGATGAGGGAGCACATCAGGGGAACCTGCGGCCGGCTTGTGGAACTGCTGTATCCCGGACGGCTGGAAAAAGTGTCCTGAAGAACGCCGGACGACGGTGTTTCAAAAATATCAGAGGAGGAAGAGATATGAAGCTTGAGAAAATCGCACTGCTGTGCGCGGTGCTGGTTCTTGCGGCCGGTCTGGTTTTCGCGGCCGGCTCGAAGGAAGCTGGCAAGTCCGCTGAACAGAAATTCCAGATGTCGATTTCCTACGGCGGCGCGGAAGGTTCCGAAGAGGACACCACGGCGAAGGAATTCAAGAAACGGATCGAGGAGAAAACCAGGGGCCGCATCCAGATCAAGCTGTACGGTTACGAGCAGCTCGGCAAGGAAGTGGACATGGTGAACCAGCTCGAGCTGGGCACCCTGGACATGGCCATCATGGGCACCACGGTTCACGAGCAGGCTGCGCCGAAGTTCAACATCTGGAGCGCGTATTACATCTTCCAGAACGGCGACGAAATCATGACCGTCCTGAACGGTCCCATCGGCAAACGGATGCAGGACGCGATGCTGAAGAACAAGGGCATCCGGATAATCGGCTACGGCCTCCGCGGCCCCCGCTACCTCACGTCGAACCGGCCAATCAGGTCCGCGGCGGACGTGAAGGGCCTGAAAATCCGCATTCCCCTGCAGCCCATCTACGTGGAAAGCTGGAAAGCCCTGGGCGCCTTCCCCCAGGCCATCGCGTACGGGGAACTGTACACGGCCCTGAAGCAGGGCATCGTGGATTCCCAGGAAAACCCGCTGGCCTACATCTACGCTCCCCACTTCGACGAGGTGCAGAAATATGTCAACCTTACAGGTCATCAGAGAGCGTTCTTCACCTACGTGGTGAGCGAGAAATTCTACCAGCGCCTGACTCCGGACCTGCAGAAGCTCATCATCGATGAGGGGAAATCCATAACCGAATTCCACAACGAGCTTCAGACGAAGGGCGAGGCCGATTTCCGCAAGAAGCTGGAAGACAAGGGCATGACCTTCGTCGAGGTGGACCAGAAGTCCTTCATGGACGTCCTGAAGGACATACCGAAGAAATTCGCGGACAAGTGGGAACCCAACCTGTACGAGGACATTCTCGCGGAAC
>CAZGUL010000435.1:0-2550 GCA_964529055.1 uncultured Spirochaetaceae bacterium | reverse complement strand
CGAATTCCAGGGCCGCCTCGATGCCCGACGGATTGTTGATGCCCGGCGTGATCGGGATGCCCTCCTTCGCGCAGTATTCGACGACCTTCGGATTGAATCCCGGGGATACGATGAACTTCGCCCCCGCCGCGACGGCCTTTTTCACCTGGTCCACCGTCAGCACGGTGCCCGCCCCGACGAGCATTCCCGGCACCTGCGCCGAAATGTTTTTGATGGATTCCTCCGCGGCCGCGGTCCGGAACGTCACTTCCGCCACCGGCAGGTCGCCGGCCAGAAGCGCCTTCGCCAGCGGGACCGCGTCCCCGGCGTTGTCGATCTTGATGACCGGCACGACGCCGATCTCGCCGATTGTCTTAAGTACGTCAGCCATGATGTTTCACCTCCCTTATCTGTCGACCCGGGCGCTGCCGCCGCCGACGAGTTTTTCCACTTCCTTCAGGGACGCCATCGTCGTGTCGCCCGGGGTCGTCATCGCGAGCGCTCCGTGGGCCGCGCCGTAGTTGACGCACTGCGCAGGTTCCTTGCCGGCCAGGAAGCCGTAGATGAGGCCCGACGCGAAGCTGTCGCCGCCGCCGACCCGGTCGTAGATCTCGAGCCGGTCCCTCTGCTGGGCCTGGTAAAACTCTCCGCCGTAGTAGAGGATGGCGCTCCAGTCGTTGACGGTCGCGGAGTGCACTTCCCGCAGGGTCGTGGCGACCGCCTTGAAGTTCGGGAATTCCTTGACCACCTGTTTGATCATGTTCTTGAAATTTTCGACGTTGATGCCGGTCACATGCTTCGTGACGCCCTCGACCTTGAAGCCCAGGGCCGCCGTGAAGTCCTCCTCGTTGCCGATCATGACGTCCACGTATTTCGCGATTTCCCGGTTAACCTGCATGGCCTTCTCGGTGCCGCCGATGCCCTTCCAGAGGGACGGACGGAAATTGAGGTCGTAACTCGTGATGGTTCCGTTGGCCTTGGCGGCCTTCATCGCCTCGATCGTGAACTCCGGAGTCGTCGCCGAGAGGGCCGCGAAAATGCCGCCGCAGTGGAACCAGCGGACTCCTTCTTCCTTGAATATCCTGTTCCAGTCGATGTCGCCGACCTTGAGCTGGGACGCCGCGGAGTTGGCCCGGTCCGCCACGCCCAGGGCGCCCCGGACGCCGAAACCCTTCTCGGTGAAGTTGAGGCCCACCCGGACGTTCCGGCCGATGCCGTCGAAGGGCATCCATTTGACGTGGGACTGGTCTACGCCGCCCTGGTAAATGAGGTCCTGCAGCAGATAGCCGACGTCGTTGTCCGCGATGGCGGTGACCACAGTCGTATCCATTCCGAAACAGCGCTTCAGACCCCGGATGACGTTGTATTCCCCCCCGCCTTCCCAGGCCGTGAAGGTCCGGGCGGTCTTGATGCGGGTATCGCCCGGGTCGAGGCGGATCATGATTTCGCCCAGGGCCGCCGCGTCCCAGCGGCAGTCTTTTTTCGGCTTTATAACGAGTTTTTCCATGGCATGGACTCCTTAGAGGTGTATGATGACGTTCCCATTGTACGAACGCCGCCGGGAATTGTCAAATGGAAGGGGCGGCGTGGGGGACTACTTTTTCTTCGATATCAGATGGAGCGCCGCATCGATTCCCATGAAATAGACCTGTATGCCCAGGCCCATGATGACGCCCTGGGCGGCCGGCGCGATGACCGAGTGAATGCCCCGCTCGTAGTGATTCGACAGGTGGATTTCCACATAGGGGATCCGGACACCCTTGATCGTGTCGCGAATGGCATAGGAAGCATAAGTGAATCCGCCGGGATTCATGACGATGGCGTCGATTTTGTCATGAAAAGCCTTGATGATCTTGTCGATGCATTCGCCTTCGGAGTTGGTATAGAAAATCTCCAGTTCCGTTCCCTTCCCCTTCGCGTAATCCAGCATCATTTTGTCGAGCTCCGCGGCGGTGGTGGTGCCATAGATCTCCTGGTTACGGATCCCCTGAAGAATCATATTGCTTCCCTGGATCATGAGAATTCTTGCCATGACGAACTCCTTTTCGACGTTCACTTATAATATTTCATGCCCGAACCGGGCATACGATCTTCCACCATTATTTGGCGTCATTCCTCTTGAGACTCGTGGCGAACAGCGCGACCAGGATGACCAGTCCGTAGATGATCTGACGTATGGGTTCGCTGGTGCGCAGAATCGTCAGCAGACTGTTGAGGACCGTAACGGTCAGGACCGAGAAAAAGGTGCCCCAGTAACCGCCCCGGCCGCCCGCGAAAGATGTTCCACCCATGACGACGACCGCGAGGGATATGAGACGGTAATCTATGCCCCATTCGAGGGTGCCGACTCCCATGATGCCGGTCACGACGAGACCCGCCAGCATCGAAGTCAGCGCACTGATGATGTAAACGACGATCACGACCGCTTTCGTGTTGACGCCCGAAAGATGGGCCGCCTGGGGATTCGCGCCCACCGCGTAAAGCCGCCTTCCGAACAGCGACCTGTCGAGGATCACGACGACAAGAAGGGAAAAGAAAAGCCAGAACAATACCGCGACGGGGAACTGGCCG
>CAZGUL010000434.1:0-2550 GCA_964529055.1 uncultured Spirochaetaceae bacterium | reverse complement strand
GTGGTCAGGGCAGTGGGAAATGATCAATATTTCTGTATTGTCATGCCGTTGAAACTGTAGTTGGGGAATCCGGAGACACGACCGGTTTTCCCTTTGGATGGAAAGTGGATTGCAGACATGGATCAGCAAAAGGCAGGGGATAGTTACGGCGCCGACAGCATCAGGGTGCTGGAGGGTTTGGAGGCGGTCCGGAAGAGGCCGGCGATGTATATCGGCTCTACCGGTAAGGAGGGCCTCCATGCCCGTCAAATGGATCGTCAAAATCATTGCCGCATTGAACAACAACTCCCGGCCCGGCGAGGTCGGCGCCGGCATCGCGTTCGGCTTCCTGCTCGCCCTGCTTCAGGGCTCGCCGGTATTCCGCGTCGCGGTCCTCGCGCTGACTTTTTTTCTGAAAATCAACATGGGGGCGATGCTGCTCTTCCTCCTGCTGTTCTCGATCGTCACGCCCCTCTTCACCGTTCCGCTGGACCTGCTCGGCGGCTTCATCCTGACCCTTCCCGCATTCCGCGGTTTCTTCACGTATCTGTACAACCTGCCCCTGGCGCCGTACACCCGGTTCAACAATACCGTGGTCATGGGCGGCCTGGCCGCGGGAATCGTTTTATGGCCGGCGGTCTTCATCGGCGGAAAGGCCCTGGTGAAACTGTACCGGGCCCGGCTCCGGGACAGGATCGCGGAACACAAGGCGGTGAAATGGTTCCTGAAGCTGCCCGTGGTTTCCACCGTCGCGAAAATCGTCGGCAAGGCCGTGAGCCTTTCCCGGGATATTTAGGAGGCCCCCCCATGTCGATACCTTCCCTCTTCAAAAAACGCTACACCGAAAAAGCTTTCAGAAAGAAAATTCTGGACCGGCTGTTCGTCGTGAAGGACAAGACCTGGGTGGAGGGCCTGTTCAAAAAAGGCGATGACGGTCTATACGCCGCGGACCCGGCCGCCGCCACCTCGAAGGAAACCGAAAAACGCCTCAAGGCCCTGGCGAAGGCGGTCAAGGCGAACAGCGGCTTTCTCGGCGTTCCGAAACTTGCGGCGGTCCTGATTCTCCTCGCCGCCGCGGCCGCGGGCTACTATTTCCTGCGCAACCTGGTGGTGGAAAAGGCCCTGGAGGCCGGCCTGCAGGCGGCGTTCCAGGCCCGGGCCGACGTGCGGGGTACCGATTTCGATCTCTTCGGCGCACGGCTCTCCTGGGACCACCTGGAAGTGGCGGACCGGGACCGGCCGATGAAAAACCTGTTCGAGCTGGGCCCGACGACGGCGGACCTGGACGGAGAGGGGCTCCTGAAGCTGCGTGTCGTGGTCGAGAAGCTCGAAAGCCGGGACCTCCGGTGGAACACGGACCGGAAAACCTCCGGCGCACTCCCCGGAGCGCCGGAGCCCGCGGCGGATGAAGGCGGCGGCCTCCTGGGCGGCGCGGGCGGCACTGTCATGGAGGCCCTGTCCTCCTTCGACGCGAAGGCTCTGGTCGACAGAGAGTACGACAAGCTCGCCGCCCCGAAGGCGGCGGAAAAGGCGAACGCCGAACTCCTGGCGCTGAAGGAGTCTCTTGCCGGGAGATCCGGGGCGGTGCGGAAGGAGATCGACGCCGCCTCCGGCGCCGCCGCCGAAATCAAATCCATCGACGCGGCATCGATAAAAACCCCGGACGCGGCGGCCGCGGCACTCGCGAAGGTCAACACGGCCCTGCCCGTCGTCCGGTCCGTCGGGGCGTCCGCCGACGCGCTGAGGCGGGACATAGAGCTCGCGGCGAAGACCGCCGGAGAGGCGAAGAAGGACCTGGAAAAGGCGGTGGAGGCCGACTACGCCAAGGTGGAAGCCCTGGTGAGCTTGTCCGGCGGGGACGCGGCCTCCCTGGCGAAGGGGCTCTTCGCGGACTACGCGGAAAAGACCCTCGGATCCTGGTACCGCTACGCGAAGCGCGCGGTGGAGATCGCCCGGAACATCGCGGCGAAACGGGGCGGGAAGGACGAGGCGGGCGCGCCGGCTTCCCCGGTCCGCGGCCGGGACATTCCGTTCCCGACCCGGGGCTCGCTTCCGAAGTTCTGGATCAGGAGCTTCGTGTTCTCCACCGCGTCGGCCCCCCGGGTTGAGGGAACGGCAACGGACATAACCGGCGAGCCGGACCTGGTGGGCAGACCGGCGGCGTTCACCGCGGGCTACGCCGGGGACGGCGCCCGTTTCGGCCTGGACGGCACCCTGGACCTCCGTGACGGCGCCGCGGCGGACGCGGACATGCGCCTCGCGGCGGCGGGATTTCCCGCGGCGGTGAGCCTCCCCTCCCCGGTCCTGTCGATCAAATCCCTCGAGGGCCCCCTGGACCTGAAGGCGGGGATGACCCTTCTCCGCAGGGGCGGCATGAAGGGCCGGCTGGACGGCGCCCTTGTCCGGCCGCGGGTTGCGCGGGAAGGAAAACGGGACGATATCTCGGACCTGGCCTACGGCGTCGTCTCCGGGGCGCAAAGGGTGGACATCTCAGCCGAGTACGCGGCGGCCCCGGGAGGCGGCATGGACATAAAGCTCTCGTCGTCGCTGGACGCGGCGGTAAAGGACGGC
>CAZGUL010000433.1:0-2550 GCA_964529055.1 uncultured Spirochaetaceae bacterium | reverse complement strand
GACTTCGCGGTGGAAACGGCCGCGACGAGGGGCACCGCGAGCCCGAGCGCGTGGGGACAGGTTATCACCATGACGGTCGCCATCCGGGTGATCGCGAACTGCAATTCCTGCCCGGCCGCGAGCCAGCCCGCCAGCGTCGCCATTCCCACGGTCAGGGCTATGATCGTAAGCCAGAACGCCGCGCGGTCCGAAAGCGTTTGGGTTCTGGACTTCGTCTCCTGGGCCCGGCGTACCATGTCGATCACCTTGGAGAGATAGCTCTCCGATCCGGTTCCCTCGACCCTGATATCGAGAGATCCGTCGCCGTTTATCGAACCGCCTATCACCCGCGAACCCGCGCCCTTTTCGACAGGTTTGGATTCCCCCGTCAGCATGGACTCGTTCAGGTAACTGCTTCCCCCGACGACGACGCCGTCCGACGGAACCTTCTCGCCGGGCTTGATGACGAGAATATCCCCCTTGCGGATGTCGGCGAGGGGGACGTCCTCCGCCGACCCGTCCTTCTTCCGATGCGCCGTATCCGGCATCAGGCGGGCGAGTTTCTCCAGAGCGTTGGAGGCGCCGAGCACCGAGGTCATTTCGATCCAGTGCCCGGCGAGCATGATGTCGATAAGAGTCGCCAGCTCCCAAAAAAAGGTATGGCCGGATAGAAGGCCGAGGACGACCGCGACGCTGTAAACGTAGGAGACCGTTATCGCGAGTGCGATGAGGGTCATCATTCCCGGCGCTTTGTTCCGAAGTTCCCCTGCCAGGCCCTTGAGGAACGGGTACCCCCCGTAGAAGTAGACGATAGTGGAGAAAGCGAAGACGTAATACGACGCGCCGGGAACTTGCGGGGAAAATCCGAAAAGCAGGGAGACGAACTCCGACAGCGCCAGGATCGGCAGCGTCAGCGCGAGGGAGATGTAAAACCTGCGCCGGAAATCCCTGATCATACCCCGGTGATGCCCCGAATGGTCATGTCCGGCCGCTCCGGCGGCCTCGCGGTGCGCCCCGCCATGACTAATTCCGTGTTCCGGATGTTCGTGCTCATGCCGCTGGTGAGAATTGTGTTCGCTCTTCATGCAACCTCCATTACAAGAATTACTCTTCCCGCAGGTCCTTCCGCATGGCTTCGAACTCCTCGCGGCCGAGTTCGCCTTTCGCGTACCGTTTTTTCAGTATATCCAGGGCCGACTCCCGGCCTCCCTGGCTGCCGGAGCCGCCGCCCTGGCGGACCAGAAACCGGATCAGAAAAACGATCCCGGTGATAAGGGCGCCCCAGAACACGATCATGATGATCGGCCCGATCCATCCCATGCCGTAGCCGCCGTAATTGCCGAATCCCCATCCCATCATATTTTTTCCTCCATATCTCATCCAAGGTACTGAAAAACGGCGGGCGGAATGTGAACGCTTCATGAATGTTTCATGCTGTTTTGATGACGGGGCAAATTCCCGGCTTTCTTTTTCGTATATTCACAGCCGGAGGTGACTTGTCATGAAAAACATGCGCGGTTTTCTGCCCGGCGCTTTATTTGTCCTCTTCGCCGTCTCTCCGGTTCGGCCGGCGACGTTCAAGCTCGATCTGCGGCAGAGCCCCTGGGAACTCCGGCCGGGCCTGTCGACGACGGTGTGGTCCTACGGCGGAGAAGTTCCGGGAACGCCCATCGTCGTGAATCCCGGCGAGCGGGTCACCGTGGAGGTGACGAACAACCTGCCGGAACCGACCAACATCCACTGGCACGGCCTCGTAGTGCCGAACGACCAGGACGGCCCGGCGATCGACATCCGGCCGGGGGAACGGTTCACCTACGAGTTCACTCCGAAGGAGCCGGGCACCTACTGGTACCACCCTCACCGCCGGCCGGTTCTGCCCCAGCTCGACCGCGGGCTGTACGGCGCCTTCATCGTCCGCGCCCCGGAGGACGAAAAATACTCCGGCGACCATCTGTTCGTCCTCGACGACTGGTATCTCGACGCCCGGGGACGGCGGATAGAGGGAATTCCGCCCGGCGAAATGGAACGCCTCGGCACCATCGAAACGGTGAACGGAAAAACCGATTCGGCGATCCGGCCGCTGACCCTCCGGACGGGGGAACTCCACAAGGTGAGGTTCGTCAACGCCTCGACCGCGGCATTCCATACCCTGCGGATATCCGGTCACCGTTTCCGCGTCACCCACACGGACGGGCACCCCCTCGGCGAAGCCTATGAAACCGACACGATAACCCTGGCGCCGTCGGAAAGGATTGACGCGGAAATCGCCGCGGTCGGAAGCGCCGGCCGGAGCTACGAGATCGCGAGCTCGCGCCGGGATTACGGAATCGTCATTCCCGTCGTCTACCGGGAAGGGGAGGTGCCCGTCGTTCGTTCTCCTTTCGTACCTCCGGCTTCCCGGGCTCTGCCCGGCGCGGCGGAAAAACGCCCCGACTTCGTGCTGGAATTCGGCACGGCGATGGGCGGGATGATGGGCGGCGGGGGCATGATGCATGGCGGCATGATGCACGGCGGCGGGACCTCCGGCATGATGAGATGGACAATCAACGGCCGCTCCTTTCCCGACACGAC
>CAZGUL010000432.1:0-2554 GCA_964529055.1 uncultured Spirochaetaceae bacterium | reverse complement strand
GGCGGCCTCGCCGCCGGCGGCGTTTGACTGCTTCTTTTCCTGCAGAAGTTACAGAAACAGCCGCATCCGTTCCCGTTCCGCGGCAAGGGCCGCGCTGAGGCTGTCCACCTGCGCCTCCAGCTCCTGGACTCGCCGCCGGGCCGCTTCGGTTTCCCGCCTCGCGTCCTGTCTGTCCTGTTCCAGATCGCCGCTCTTGCCGGCAAGGGCCTGGAACATGACCTCCCTGCTTTCAATCTCCTTTTCCATCGCCTGTATCCGGCTTTCCAGAAGAAGCAGATTTTCGATTTCCCCGCCCGCAATTTCCGGCGAGGGGTCCAGTTCCAGACGCACGAGATATTTCTTTTCCGCCTCGGCGGACACGACGGGAATTTCCAGGCTCCGGGTCAGGTATCCCGTTTTCGCGACGCTGAATTTCAGGGTTTCTCCGAACGGCACGATCAGCGCCGAGGACCCCCTGCCGGCGACGAAGCCGTCGAGAAGGATCAGGGCATCCGGCGGGGAGGTTTCCACGACGATCCGGGCCATCCGCGGGATTCCCGTATCGGGAAGCTCCAGGCGGCGCACCCGCTCCAGGTCCTTCAGTCTTTCCCTGTTCCCGGCCGAAAGGTCCTCCGCCGTCGGGACTGAAGCGCCGCCGAACCTCACCTGGCGGCCCGCCGGGATGTCGATTCCTCCGGGACCCGTGACCGTGCCGTCGCCGACGGCGGCCAGGGTCCCGCCGCCCGCGGTGCGGACCATGAAATCCGTGCCGGTGACTTCCAGGGCGCCGGCCGGGGTCTCCACCCGCACCGCCCCCGCCCCCCTGGTTACGGCAAAAAGGCCGGTGCCGGAGACCAGCCGCGCCGTGAGCGCCCCGTTCGCCGCGGAATCGACCGTCGCGAACGCGGCGGAGCTGTTCTGCAGGAGTCTCACCGCGGCGAGGCCCCCGAACTGAAGGTCCGCTGCAGCATTTTCTACGACCTTGACCGTGTCACCCTCCGCGACGAGGTCCCCCGCGGCGAGCTCCTCCCAGATCCCGGCACGGTTCCGGAAGACGCCGCCCGTCAGGAAAGTCACGATTCCCTCTCCCGGTCCGGGAAGCCGGAGGGGCGCCGCGGCTGCCGGGACCCCGTCCGCGGCCTTTTCCTCCCGCGGGACTGGAACGTTTGTCAACCTTCCCATCAGAAATCCCGCGGCCAGGAGAGCAACGCCGGCCGCAACAGCGGCGGCGATTCTGTTTTCCTTTTTCATGTCACCTATTTTATACCCCCCGGGACCGGGGAAATCAAGTTGACGGAGACCTCCGTCCCGGGATACCTTTATCGTGCGAAAAGAATGAGGGAGCCCCGTGGAAATCAGAAAATGGAAGGATCTGCCGGCGGAGGAGAAAAAACGACTTCTCGCCCGCTCGGAAAGCGATATCGAGGACGCCGCCCGCCTGGTGCGGCCGATAATCGACGATGTCCGGAAGCGCGGCGACGCGGCCCTCCGGGAATACACGAAGAAATTCGACAAGGCGGACATCGACAGGCTTCCCCTGCGGGTCGGTGATGAGGGATTTCTCAACGCCGAAAAAATCCTGGCTCCCGACGTGAAGGCCGCTCTCGAGTTCGCCATCGAGAACGTGCGCCGGTTCCACGAATGCCAGAAGCCCGGTCCCATGAGCTTCCAGGAAATCCGTCCGGGGGTATTCGCCGGAGAAAAGGCCTCCCCCATTCCTTCCGCGGGCCTGTACGTTCCCCGGGGCAGGGGAAGTTTTCCGTCCATGCTCTACATGCTCGCGGTCCCCGCACTCGTCGCGGGTGTGCCCCGGGTCTGCGTCGCGACACCCCCGAATCCGGACGGCTCCGTCGACCCGGCCTGCCTGTACGCGGCCCGCGTTCTGGGTCTCCGGGACGTTTTCCGCGTCGGCGGAGCTCAGGCCGTCGCGGCCTTCGCCTTCGGAACCGAATCGGTTCCCGCCGTCGCCAAGATCGTCGGCCCCGGCAGCAGGTTCGTGACATCGGCGAAGCGTCTCCTGGCCGACATTGTCGACATCGGCCTTCCCGCGGGACCCAGCGAATCCATCGTCCTCGCGGACGACGGCGCCGACCCCCGGCTCGTCGTTTCGGACCTCCTTATCGAGGCGGAACACGGGTCGGATTCCTCGGCCCTGCTCGTCACGCCGGACACCGTTCTTGCGGAGGAGGTCGCGGGGCTTCTGCCTGCGGTCGTGGAAACCCTGCCGGAGCCTCGGCGCACCTTCGCCCGGGACGTTTTTTCCGGCTACGGAGGCATCATCCTGGCGGAGAGCATCGGGGAGGCGGCCGACATCGTCAACGAGTTCGCCCCGGAACACCTGCAGGTCCAGGTCCGGGCCCCCTTCGATGTCCTCCCCCTTCTCCGCAACGCCGGGGAGATCCTTCTGGGCTCTACGACACCGTTCAGCCTGGCGAACTATGCCTGCGGTGCCAACGCGGTCCTTCCCACCGGCGGAAAGGCGAAGACCTACTCCGCCGTGTCCGTCAGGGACTTCGTCAAATACTCGTCCGTCGTCCATGTGACCCCCGGGGCCTTCGCGGGCATGCGCCGCCAC
>CAZGUL010000431.1:0-2556 GCA_964529055.1 uncultured Spirochaetaceae bacterium | reverse complement strand
AAAAGGTGCTCAAGCCGAAACAGTCCTTCTCCGTCGGCGAAAATGTGCGCATCGTCGAGGGGCCGTTCGACTCTTTCACCGGCACCGTTGAGGAAGTGAATATGGAAAAAGCGAAACTGCGGGTCATGGTCGGCATCTTCGGCCGGGCCACTCCCGTGGAAGTAGACTTTCTCCAGGTTGAGAAGATATAAACCCCGGCGTTGCCGAGGGCTCTTCTCGTTGGGAGTCCGCCGCGAGCGGACGCGATCACCACGAAGGGAGAAAAATTTATGGCCAAAAAGAAAATCACTGCCATCGTCAAGCTGCAGTGCCCGGCCGGCAAGGCGACACCCGCCCCGCCGGTCGGACCCGCGCTGGGACCCCATGGCGTGTCGGCCCCGCAGTTCGTCCAGCAGTTCAACGAAGCGACGAAGAACGTGGAGCCCGGTCTTATCCTGCCGGTCGTCATAACGGTATACGCGGACAAGACCTTCTCGTTCATCACGAAGACGCCGCCCGCGGCGGTCCTGATCAAGAAGGCCCTCAGCCTCGAGTCCGGATCGGCGGAACCCCACAAGGTCAAGGTCGGCAAGATTTCCCGGGCGAAGCTCAAGGAAATCGCCCAGATCAAGCTGCCGGACCTCAGCGCGAACGACATCGACGCGGCGATGAAGATCATCGCCGGTACCGCCCGGAGCATGGGCGTGGAAGTGGAGGCCGGCGCATGAAACATGGAAAGAAATACCGGGAAGCGGTAAAGAAATTCGACGGCACGGAATCCTTCGTTCCGGAAAAGGCGATGGATGTGGTAAAGCAGCTGGCGTACGCGAAATTCGACGAAACCGTCGAACTCAGCGTCAACCTGTCCCTGAAAAAGAGCCAGTCCGTCCGTGACACCCTGGTTCTTCCCCACCAGTTCAAGGGCGAGAAGAAGATCCTCGTCTTCGCGAAGGGCGACAAGGCGGAGGAAGCCCGGCAGGCCGGGGCGACCTTCGTCGGCGACGACGACCTCATCGCGAAAATCAAGGAAGGCTGGCTGGAATTCGACGTCGCCGTCGCGACGCCGGACATGATGAAGGACGTCGGCCGGCTGGGGCAGATCCTCGGCCGCAGGGGCCTCATGCCGAACCCGAAAACCCAGACGGTCACCTTCGACGTCAAGGCCGCGGTCAACGAGCTCAAGAAAGGCCGCGTGGAATACCGCTCCGACAAAACCGGGGTCGTCCACCTCGCGGTGGGCAAGGTTTCGATGGAACCCAGGGCCGTGGCGGAAAATATCAACGTGGTGATCCAGGACATCGAGAGGAAGCGGCCCGCCGACGCGAAGGGCAACTTCGTCAAATCGATTTACGTATCGTCCACGATGGGGCCGGGCGTCCGGATCGCCCGGGAACAACAGGAGTAAGATATGGCGGAACACGTTACCAAACCCCAGCCCTACAAGACCGAGGCGGTGGTGAGTCTCAAGGAAAAGTTCGGCTCCTACAACGGATACATCTTCACGGATTACCGGGGGCTCACGGTCCAGCAGATCACGAACCTCAGGGCAGCCCTGAGGAAGCTCAACGCCGAATACAAGGTCGTGAAAAACAATTTCGCGAAGATCGCGTTCCGGGAGCTCGACAAGCCCGACGTTTCGGATTATCTGACCGGCCCGACGGCAATAGCCCTGTCCCGCGACGAGGCCAGCCAGGTGGCTAAGTCGATTCTGGATTTCGCGAAGGACACCAGCGTCAAGATCAAGGGCGGACTGGTGGAGGGCATGGTCTTCGACATGAAGCAGGTCGAGGCCCTGTCCCGGCTGCCGTCGAAGGCGGACCTGATCGCGAAGCTGATGGGCACCATGAACGCGCCGCTCCAGCACCTGGTGTACGCGATGAACGGCGTCACGAGCAAGCTGGTGCGCACCCTTGCCGCCGTGGCGGACAAGAAAAAAGAGTCGGAATAAGGGACCGCCTGGCGGGCCTGAAAAATAGGGCGGCTTTAGCCTTCGTAAAGAAGTGTTGCGCTGCTATCGCCGCCCGAGAAAACGAAACAAGGAGAAGGTAATATGGCAACACTGGGCAAAGAAGAAATTCTGGAAGCAATCGCCGGCATGTCGGTCCTCGAAGTGTCCGAGCTCGTGAAGATGATGGAAGACAAGTTCGGCGTCACCGCCGCGGCTCCCGTCGCCGTGGCTGCCGTCGCGGGCGGAGCAGCCGCTCCCGCCGAGGCCGCGGAAGAGAAGACCGAATTCACGATCAAGATCAAGGCCGTGGGCGAAAAGAAGATCGACGTCATCAAGGCCGTCCGGACCGTCGTTCCCGGTCTGGGCCTGAAGGAAGCGAAGGACCTCGTCGAAGGGCTCGGCGTAGTGAAAGAGAACGCTTCGAAGGATGAGACTGCCAGCATCAAGAAAGCCCTTGAAGATGCCGGTGCGACCGTTGATATTCAATAAAAACGCGTCTTGCACAGTCTTTAGTTATCTCAAAGAGCCACCGGAACAGTCCGTTCCGGTGGTCTCTTATTCTCGGGAGGCGTGATTACATGTTTGATAGGAATACCGTCATTAACCGGGTTTATGTCGGGAAAAAGCAG
>CAZGUL010000430.1:0-2562 GCA_964529055.1 uncultured Spirochaetaceae bacterium | reverse complement strand
GCGGCGGATAAGGCCGGTCGCCCCTTCATGGGCTCTACCCCCCCAGGACGGTTTTTTCGATTTTGCGGACCTGAGCGCGGTACAGGGCGGCTATGTTGGAGCCGTAATCGGCGACGAGCTGGATGATGTTCCGGGGCATATCCTCGGGATCGGAACCGTTGATCCTGTCCCCGGCGTCGCCCAGGCCCGGGAGAATGTAGGCTGCCTCGTTCAGCACCGGATCCATCCACAGGGTGTACACCTGCACGTTGTCCAGGGCCCGCACAATCCGGAGGGACCCCTTCAGGGCCGAGATGGCGTTGAAGAACTTGATGGAACGGGGTTTGATGCCCTGGCCCAGGAGGTACTTCACGATGGTGACGAGGCTGCCTCCGGTGGCATTCATGGGGTCCGCGAAGACCAGGTCCTTGCCGTCAAGATCCTCCATGTTGAAGTAGGATTTGTCCAGGTCGAGAATATATTCCATGTTCATTTCTTTTTTGCTGTCGTCACGCTTGATCCGGAAAAGGGCGAAGGGCGTCACATAACCCGTGGAGGAATACTCCTGCATCTCCTTGGACATGATCATGGACGGAAGCAGGGCCCCCCGCAGCATGACGCACATGACGGAATTCTCGATCGCTTCGTCCACGTCGGGTATCTTGTGGACCGCGTAATTCTGCACCGGGACCCCCACGGGGGTCTTGATGATGAGATGGTTCTTGTTGGCCCGTATGGCCTCGGTATACGCGAAGTTGAAAAGCATTTCATAGGCCCGCTGGATATAGTAGACGAACTCGTGCCTCTGCGTGCGGACGTCCCGGAGTTTGGCGATGAGCCGCGAGGCCTGTCCGTGGTTTTCCCGGGGGGAGACGAAGGAGTACACGTGAATTGACGGCTCGTCCTTCGTTATTTCCTGCATGAGCTTGCCCATCCGGTTGTAGAGCTCCACGAGCCTTTCTTTTTCCGCCGAAAGACGCGCCTCGTTCTGGGAGCTCGAGAGGACGTCGAAGGTCTGGAGGGCTTCCCTGTAATGCTCGTCCATCCGGGCCAGGTAGGATTTGTCCAGATCGGTAAGGTAGCCGTCAAGGTCCGTAGCTTTCAGTATCACTTTGGCCATTGCATTCCCCCACAGCGGGGCGCCGGAAAAGGCGCCGCGTGAAGACAGTATATTGCAGGCTTTATAAAAAAAAAAGCCCGAAAAGCATCGCTTTTCGGGCGTCATCTCCTAGGGGAGTCGAACCCCTGTTGCAGGGATGAAAACCCTGTGTCCTAACCACTAGACGAAGGAGACATCTGTTTCCGGAAACATGTACCCGAATTCCCGGTTTTCGTCAATACCGTGAGGCACCGACGTTCTGAGCCGCACAAGATTCGAACTTGTGACCCACGCCTTAAAAGGGCGTTGCTCTACCAGCTGAGCTAGCGGCCCGCCGACAACGGGGGGAATATACCAGTTTATCCGGGAGATGTCAATTATTCGCGCGGTTCAGAGGCGAATTTCCAGGCCCAGAACGATGTTGAAAACAGGCCGGAGTCCCGGTTCGGACGACATTTCGGTTCCGAACATGGCGAAATGAAACAGAACGACGCCGTAATCGAGGCCGAAGCCCCACGCCAGGAGTCCTTCGGAAAGACCCGCGCGGAGCTGGAGGGTGTCGAGAACGGTGATTTCCGCTCCCATGCCGATTTTCAGAAGAGGGTTTATCGTGGTGCCCGGATGGGTCCAGAAATCGAGAATGTCCCGGTAATCCAGAAGCACCTTGAAGTCCCCCAGGTATCCCGCCGCGGACCCCAGGGGCGGCCGGTACATGAGTCCCAGGCTGAGATCGAAAGGGACGCGGCCGTCCACCGGAGGAGCGGGGACTTCCTCGCCCAGAAAACCGTCCAGGGACGAATAATCGCTGCGGGTCGTGGGAGTGAACACGTCCCGGCCCGCGAGTCCCACAACCAGATTTTCCCGCCAGGTCCAGCGCGCGCCCAGGTCGAGCCCGATGCCGGTTGTGAGCGAGAACGGATTGTCCAGAAACGCGCCGGCCCCGTCGGAAAAGAGGTCCGGTATTTCCAGCAGGGTCCGGCTGAAATACGTCCTGCCTTCCACGAAAGTCTTCAGGTTGACCCCGAGATCCAGGGTCGATTCCGCCTGATCCGGGAGGTGGATGCGGAAGGCGTACCCACCGTACAGCACCGTCTTTTCGGAGGCGGAAACCGCCAGGGTCGTGCTCCCCGCGCTGGCAAATTCCAGGCCCGCTGAATTGACGATCGAAAAGCCGAGCCCTTTTCCCACGTAGCCGAACGACAGCGGGCCGACCAGTGCGGCGCCGACGTACACACTCTTGAAAAGGTCGGTGACCGTCGGGTCGGTGAGCAGTTCGTCCGTGTCCTCCCCCCCCGCGCCACGCAGAACGATGTTGGCGATGGAAAAAACCGGCCCGCTGAGCCCGAGGGTAAGCTCCGCGACATGAAACCGGGACTCAACCTCGTACAGGCCGGCGGGATTGTTGGTCAGGGTCGAAAGATCGTCGCCCAGCGCCGCGTGGGTGCCCCCGATGGCGGCTGTGCGGGCGGACGGCATGCTGAAGG
>CAZGUL010000429.1:0-2572 GCA_964529055.1 uncultured Spirochaetaceae bacterium | reverse complement strand
AATCCGCACCGGCCTCGTCGCCGGGGGCGGAAAGATCTTGCTGTCGCCGGGCGACGCGGTCACGCTGACGACGGACGGCTCGGAGTGCACCCCGGGAAGGATCAGCCTTTCCTACGAGCCTCTTCCGCGGGAAATAACGCCGGGGGGGCACATCTTCATCGCCGACGGCCTCGTCGACCTGGAGGTGAAAAGCGTCGAGAACGGCGAGATCCGGGCGATCGTCGTGAACGGGGGCGAAATCGGAAGCCGGAAGAACGTCAACGTGCCGGGAATCAAAACATCGCTCCCGGCCCTCGGCGAGGGGGATATCGCGGATATCGCCTTCGGGCTCGAGGCGGGAATCGATTTTATCGCCGCCTCGTTTATCCGGAAGGCGGCCGACGTCATCGAGGTGAAGAAACTGATCGAGAATACCCGGGTCCGTCCGCTCGTCATCGCGAAGATCGAGGACAGGGAAGGGGTGGAGAATATCGACGAAATCCTTCGCTTCGCGGACGGAATCCTGATCGCCCGCGGTGACCTGGGCGTCCAATTGCCCGGCGAGGAAATTCCGCTGATTCAGAAACGCATCATCGAGAAATGCAACGCAGCGAACAAGATCGCCGTCACCGCGACGCAGATGCTCGAGTCGATGACGGTGAATCCTAAGCCGACCCGGGCGGAGCTCACAGACGTCGCGAACGCCGTATTCGACGGCACCGACGCGGTGATGCTGTCCGGCGAAACCGCGGGCGGGAAATACCCGGTCGAGGCGGTGCGGGTCATGAACCGCATCGTGCGGGCGGTGGAGTCCTCGCCGGAGTACCGCGAGCGGTCCAAGAAGTACTTTCAAATACAGTCGCGGTCGACGGACATTCCCCACGCCACGGCGAAGGCCGCCCACGTGATGGCCGAAGAGATCGGCGCCGGGGCGATCCTCGGTTTGACCCGGACCGGCAACACCGCCCGCATCCTGTCGATGTACCGGCCGGACCAGATCGTCGTCGCCGCGACCCCCGAGGAGGCGGTCAGAAACAAGCTTCTCCTGAACTGGGGCGTGTATCCCCTCGTCGCGGCGGAGACGAAGGACGCGGACGAAATGATCCGCAACGGCCTCAAGGCCGCCATGGACGCGGGATACGCGCGCAAGCTGGAACGGATCGTCGTGGTCGCCGGGGTCCCCGTGGGAACGCCGCTGGTGACGAACATGGTGCGGGTCTACTTTCTCGGCACCATCCTGTGCCGCGGCGAGCGGGGTTTCGGAGGGGAAGTAACCGGGCGGGTCGTCCGGGCCCGGGACGCGGCGGAGGCCTCGGCGAAGCTGATGCTCACAGGGGACGAAATCCTGGTTGCCCCGTCGATGGACGAGAGCTTCCTGCCGTTTCTTCCCAACATCGCAGGGTATGTGCTGGAGGGCTACGCGACGGTCCCCCGTGACCGGATCCGGGAAATCAACCCCCGCATCGTCGGAGTCACCTCGGCGGCGAAGTCCTTCGAGCTCCTGGCGGACAACCTGGTCGTCACGATCAACGGCGAGGAGAAGCTTGTGTACGAGGGGATCGTTTAGGCGCTTCCCGTTCATCGGGCGGGGCGGTTAAAAGACTATGAGAGAACAGGAAAAGAAAAGTCTAAAACCGATCTCGGAGTATCGGCTCAGAAGCGTTTTCTTCAGGACTCTTTTCGCCCTGCTGGCCCTCATGATCGTAATGATGGCGGCATTCTTCTTTTTCAGCAGGGGGGTCATTTTCTCCAGCGTTCTGGAGATAAACAGCAACACCAACGAGAACCTGCTCAGCAAGACCGGCGGCATCGTGGACAGCTATCTGAAATTTCTGGAGGGCACGATTCAGCATCTGACCCGGGACGGAAATATTCTCAGCGCCATCGTCGTGCCGAGCGTAAACCGGGCGGACCGCAATTTCGCGATTCAGAACCTGCTGAAGGCAACCTCCGCGGACAGCAATCTGATTCAGGACGTTTATTTATATATTCCGTATAACGATACGATTTATTCGGCAAACCGGCCCATTCTGCAGCTCCGGGATTTCCCGGATCCGGGCATCCTGGATCTGTGCAGAACGCATACCGCCGTCGAAATCGCGGATGTGGAGCACATCACCACCTGTTTCTACAACCTGGACGGAACCGTCTACATGACCCGGGATTTTCCGCTGACCGGCAAAAATCGCATGGGAAGCGTAATCCTGAAACTGGACAGCGATGTTTTTTATGACCTGATTCAGGGCGGCGGCAATCTGAACATGCCCATTTTTCTGTTCGACGGAAACGGAAAGCCGGTTTTTTCCGATGCGCGCCATTATTCGAAGGATTCGTTTCCCGCCGCGGCGGAAAACCTGCTGCGATCCGGCCGGGATTATTTCACGGCCTCCGGTTCGGCGTTTTTTCTGAAGATCTCCGATACCACCGGCTGGACATACGTATATGAAGACAAAACCGACATTTCCACGCTGAGGGTCAACAATCTGCTGAAAACCGTGTTACCCATACTGGTCATTCTTTTGCTGCTCAGCGTCAGTCTGTCGATCTATATTTCCAATTATATTTACCGGCCCATCCGCGACCTGATGATGTC
>CAZGUL010000428.1:0-2589 GCA_964529055.1 uncultured Spirochaetaceae bacterium | reverse complement strand
ACTGTTTTCTCCTCCGCCAAAGATTGGTAACATTAGGGGTATGCCTTGTGGTCCTCCGAACCGTCGGGAACGAGGATCCGCGAAATGTTCATGTTCTGCTGAAAAGCGCCGCCGAAGGCCTGATAAAGGGCGGCGCGGGTCTTGAGGTCCGGAGGTGCAGGCCTGCTTTCGAGAGAGGCAAAGATACCGAGACCTTTCCGGAGCGTGTTCTTTGCCGTCGTGAAACGCAGCCTGAGGTTCCCTTCGGACCTCAGGGGGATGTTTTCCAGGCCGTAGGCGTAGTAGGTGTACAGGGCTTCAAGAACGCCTCCGCGGGCCGCGTCGAATGCTTCGGCGAAAAAGCGGAGGTCCGCGGCCAGGCGTCTTTTCTCGGCCGCCGCCGCCCTCTCGTACGCTTCTTCCGCAATTCGGCGGGAGGCCGTCTCGTGGGCTTCCATCAGAAGTACCGTCATCCGGTGGGACCATTCGAGACGGTCGGCGTTCCTGTCGGGGTGATATTTCATGACAAGGCGCCGGAAGGAGGTTTCCAGCTCCTCGGAGGTTGCGCCGGGGGACAGTTCAAGTAAGAAAAAGGCCTGGGATGCGTCCATCAGGGATTCATTATAGAGAGTAGGGCGGAGGTTTGACAATAGTTTAGATAATTTATATTATTGCTTTAATTTAAGGAGAGGTAACGACTATGGCGATTGTGAAAGAACTTTTCGAAGCGTACGCGAAGGGAGAATTCCCGCTTGCCGGGGGATATATCGTCAGCGCTTTTTTCGACGAAAATTCCACGTATACAAAGTATGAGGTTATTTCCTACAGCAATGTGAAGGACATCTACGCTTCGGACGAGGGAATCGTCTTTCAGGCCGACGGTCAGAAGATTTTTCTGCTGGTGGAACCGGTGAACTATTCCAACAAACACATCGAGCCGGCCTACCGATCCGATTTCGAAAAAATACCATACCGCTTCAAGGAAGTCGACGTGTACAACACCGGCAGAAGGGACCGAATCATGATCGGCAAGGAACCGGTGATGACCTACACGAACTTCACGATCATGAAAACCCGGGGGCAGAACTATTCCTACATTTTCCACCTCGCCGACGACATCATGGAAACGGTGGGCGAGTACTTCATGAAATCCCTGTGGAAGGAAGCGGGCGTTCCCCGCACGGACGCGCAGAAAGTCTCCACGGCCATTCTCGAGGTTTTCAAGAAGATCATCGTGAAACCCGCTTAGATCAGAGTTCGCCGCGTTCGAGAAAGCTGTAATAACCGTCCTTCCCGAATATTATGTGATCCAGAAAGCCGATGCCGAGAATCTCGGCGGAGGCTTTTATTTTTTCCGTCACCAGGCGGTCCTCCGAGCTGGGCTCGAGATTGCCCGACGGGTGGTTGTGAGCGATGACCACCGCCGCGGCCCGGTCCGACAGGGGATCCGCGAAGACTTCCCGGGGATGCACCAGGGCGCGGTTGACGAGCCCGATGGAAACGACGCGCACCGCGATGACCTCGTGGGCGCCGTTCAGGGAGATGCAGAGAAAGTGCTCCTGTTTCCGATCCGTGTAGTGGTCGATCAGGGGAAGAACGTCACGGGGAAACCCGATTTTTCTGCGGCCCGGGCAGAGGCGGCGCCGGGAAAACTCCAGGGCCGCGAGAATGAGGGTCGCCTTGGCGGTGCCGATTCCGGCGAGGGCCGTGAGCGTTTCGGGCAGGATGATGCCGTTGCTGCGGTCCAGGAGATCCAGCACCTCGCCGGTGATCTGCTCGACCCCGCTCCTCCGGGTGCCCGAACCGATGAGGATCGCGACGAGTTCCCGGTCCGATAGGGCCGAGACGCCGCGGCTGACGAGTTTTTCCCGGGGGCGCTCGGCCGCCGGCAGGGAGGAAATTTTTTCCATCACGGAGAGTTTCATACCCCTTAATACGGCCGGACTTTCCACGGCGCTTCACGGAATGTGAAGCCGGAGGACGAATTCCCCCTTCGCTTCGTCCCGACGGATGAGGCTTCCTCCGAGTCGTGACGCCAGAACGGAAAGGGATTTCCGGGTGAAGAAAGACACGTGGGTCGGGTCCTCCCGGTACCACCAACGGAGAAATTCCGTGTCTGCTGCGGGCCTCGGCTGCGTGCGGATGACGAGGAGTCCTCCGTCCCCGAGATTGCCGAGAAGTCCGCTCAGGATGCGGTACGGTTCGGCGATGTGCTCGATGACTTCCAGCAGTACGACGGCCGCGTACAGGTTTTCCCTGTAGGAGGGGTCCGGGGAGAAAAGAGGATCGAATATGTCGACCATGTATCCCGCCGCGCGAAGGAGGCCGGGAAGCACCGGCCAGGGGCCGCTTCCGAAGTCCAGGATCCTCGATCCCGGTTCGAGATGCGGAACGACAGCCCGGCCCAGGAATCCGGAAAGGTAATCGACGTAGCCCCGGTCTCCGGGGCCGTTCGTGTGGAGCAGGTACCGCGACCGGGCCGCCTCCGGGCCGGGGTGAAGGGACGGGTCGATTATGGTGTGGCCGCAGCGGGAGCAGAC
This sequence comes from uncultured Spirochaetaceae bacterium, assembly GCA_964529055.1. Taxonomy (GTDB): domain Bacteria; phylum Spirochaetota; class Spirochaetia; order DTKZ01; family DTKZ01; genus JAKQWJ01. Next base: position 70 of record CAZGUL010000428.1, on the reverse strand, counting down.
ATGATAGAGCGTATCCCGCGGACCGGGAAGGGCGCGGAGCGGACCGGCGCCGCAAACTGCGCATGTCATG
>CAZGUL010000427.1:0-2594 GCA_964529055.1 uncultured Spirochaetaceae bacterium | reverse complement strand
GGACGGCATGCTGAAGGTTTTCGGCGACACGGTTTCCGCCCCCAGGGGCGCCAGGAGGGAGCAGATGAACACGGCGGAGAAAAACAGCTGTTTGCTCTGTGATGCCATGGATGCCAGATCCTCCTCGCGCGCCTAGAAGTAGCCGATGAAATCGTTCAGAAGACTTTCCGCCTCGCTGCCCGGTTCGAAAAGCCCCGCGGCGGAGGTCAGAAAAGCGATCGCGGTTTCCCCGGCTCCGCCGGGAGTGGTGACGTCTATTGCGGACGCGACCCCTCCCGCGTCGTCCAACGCGACGACGAGAAGACCCACGCCGGCGATGAAGTACTGGTCCGCGGTTATCGCCGCGGAGGCGGTTTCGGCGGCGTCGATGAGAAGACCCGCCTCCCCGATCAGCGCCAGATCCGCGGCGCTGAAAGACGCGAATGCCGCCTCCAGAGCCGCCTCGATTTCCGCTTCCGTGTCGCCCGCGGCGATGTTGCCGAGCATGTCCGCCAGGGCCGCAGTGACTCCCGCGGCCCCCAGGGCGAGTTCCGCGACGAGGGGGTACAATGCAGGATCGCCCGTGTCCTTCAGGGCGTCGTAGGCTGCCGCCATGGCGCTCCGGTCGCCCGAGGCGAGGGCGTCCCGCGCGTAGGCGAGCTTGCCGGCGGCGCTCAGGTTCGCCGGGTCCCGCTGCGCCCACTCGAAAAGGCTTGTGGTGTAAATCGCCTCGCAGGAGAGGAAGATGAATGAAACCGCCGCGAGAGCGGCCGCCGTGAGTCTCCTTTCCATATAATACCTCATCGACAGAAGAGCGGAAAAACCTGAGTCCCGGCCCCGGGGACGACCGGGACTATAACCGGATGGCGAAATCCAGGGAAGCCCCGGGGACTTCCCGCCCGTCGGGACCGGTCCTTGTCCCGAAAACCGCGAAGTTGAAATCGAAAATGAAGAGGCGGAGACCCGCGCCGAACGCGGGAAGGCCTCCGTTCAAGCCTCCGCGGAGGCTGAGCCGGGAAAGGAGTCTGATCTCCGCTCCGAGCCTGAGGCGTTCGGAAAAGGCCGGCTCCGTCCCCGGCGGATCCAGCGCACCGAACACGTCGCTGATTTCCCCGTGAAGCCGGGGATCGAGGATGCGGGAAAACTTTCCCAGGTCGGGATGAAATGAAAGACCGGCGGAGACGCTCATCGGAACGAAGTAGTCCGCGTCGCCCGGCACGGGAAACGCCGGAGGCAGGCCGCCTCCGAGCAGGGAACTCTTTACCGATTTCAGGCTGTTCCAGGAGTACCGTATCTGGGTGTCGAAAACGTCGCGGGCGGAAACCCCCAGCGAAAAAGGCCCCGCCGACGCGATGAGCCCGGCATCGACGGCGATGCCCGATCCGTTCAGGGCCCAGGTCGCACCGTAGGGGTCCACGTCGTCGTAGGATGTCGCGACCCCGAAAAAGTCGTGGGCCAATGCCGCGGACGCGGCCGAATCGAAGAGGGAATGGACCCTGATGTGGGGACGGATGTCCGCTCCGAGAAGCAGTTTTATCCCGGGAAGATGAAAGGTTAACGCGTACCCCACGACGAAGGAGAATTCGGAAAGCAGAACGCCCTGCAGATTGTCCGGGAAGGAAGAGCCGTAAAAGTAGCTGTCGTAGCCGGCCTGGAAGCCGATACCCAGGCCCCCGCCGACGAATCCTATTCCCAGGGCGGTGCCGAGACCGAAACCGTCGGACTCGGCCTGGGCCGCGAGAACCTCCGCCTCCCCGGAATCGCTCCCGTCCCGGGTGCGCATCAGGTCCAGGAGTCCGGGAACGCGGTCGGGCCGCGCAAGCATCCACAGCGAAAAGGAGCCGAGGGTGAACCCTCCCTTGCCGTTCGCGAAGCCCGCGGGATTCGAGAAAAGGGCGTCATAGCCTGAGGCCGTCGCGACCCGGGACCCGCCCTGGGCGGCGGATTCGGCATAAAACGGCTGAAACGGCATTTCCCTGACGGTGTCGGGAAACGCCGCGGCGGCCGCAAGCAGGAGCACCGGAACTGAAAAAGAAAAAAATCTCGACACCCTGTTTCTCGTCTCGTATGCGTGGAAAGGATTTTCGCTCTTCGGCGACTGTTTCAGATTATACACCGGAAGGGCGTAAAAACCAAGCGACTGCGCGTCATCCTTCGATCGTTCCCCGGGCGGCGCCGTCCCTGAAATCCGAAATCCTCACGGCGATCCGGTCCCCCGGCGCCGGTTTTCCGTTCCCGGACGGGAAAGTTCCCCTGACGGTCAGGTACGTGTCCGAAAGCCCCTCCCACTCGCCCCGGGTGAGGTCCGACCGCTCGACGACGACGTCCAGCATCGAACCGGCCGTCTCCTTTCCGTAGCGATCGAGTCCCTCCGCGGCGAGGGCCCGCAGTTCCGCGGCCCTTTCGCCGGCCGTCCGTTCCGGAACGCGGCCCCCCATCCCGGCCGCCTCCGTCCCCGGCCGGGGAGAGAAAGGAAAAACGTGCAGGTCCGCGAAGCGGAGTTCCCGCACCAGGGCCGCCGTTTGCCGGTGGTCATCGTCGGTTTCCCCGGGAAAGCCGACGATGAAGTCCGCCGCGATGAAAGGATGGTCCTTCACCGCCCGGAGACGCGAAAC
>CAZGUL010000426.1:0-2604 GCA_964529055.1 uncultured Spirochaetaceae bacterium | reverse complement strand
ACCCTGAAGACCTCATCCCCCGCTACGGGGACAACGGAAGATTTCTCCGCCCCGCCCTGTACGAATTTCCTCCTGATGCGCTGATTGAATTTTTCGCCGCAAGAGGCCTGCCCGCCGTCGTCCGGGAAGACGGAAAGGTCTTTCCCGCCTCATGCCGGGCCAGGGACGTCCTGGACCTCCTTCTCAGGGCTGCCTCCGGCGCGCGCCTCATGCCGGGTGCCCGCGTGACGGAGGTTGCTCGGACGGCGGGCGGATTCCGGATCACAGCGGAGGGTCTCACCGCCGAGGCGGACTCGGTCGTTCTCGCCACGGGAGGCATGTCCTATCCCGGAACAGGCAGTTCCGGCGACGGTCTGGACATCGCCCGTCGGCTGGGACACCGCATCGTCCCGCCCCGGCCGGCCCTGTGCGGCGCCGCGAGCGGCGGGTTCTCCTTCCTGGCGGGAAACGGGTTTCCCGGTGTAGGCGCGGCCCTGTTCCGGAACGGCCGGGTCGCCCGCAGGGGAAGCGGCGACCTTCTTTTCACCCACGCGGGAGTTTCGGGTCCCCTGGTCCTGAACCTTGCGCGCCACATTCTGCCGGGAGACATTCTGGCCTTCAATTTCCTTCACCCGGGGGACCCGGAAGAATTTCTTTCAGGTTTTGCCGCGATCGTGAAAAGGGAGCCGTCCGGAAAAACAGGCTCTCTTCTGGCGGGCTTTCCCCTTTCCCGCGCCCTCGCGGATTTCATGCTGGCCGCGGCGGGAATTTCGCGGGAAAAACGCAGGGGGGATCTTTCCGGACAGGAAATGCGGAGGCTCGGGGAACTCCTGGTGCGTTTCCCCGTTCCGGTGGAGTCCGTGGAAGGCTTCGACGCGGCGATGGTCACCGCCGGCGGAGTGGCCCTCGGGGAAGTGAATCCGAAAACCCTGGAATCCCGCATCGTGCCGGGACTTCACTTCGCCGGCGAGGTGCTGGACATCGACGGAGACACGGGAGGCTACAACCTTCACGCAGCTTTCGCGACAGGCCGCCTGGCGGCGCTTTCAATAGCCCGCCGGACCGGTCAGACTTCAACGTCCTTCTCGTAATCGATGCCGTCATAGCCGAAACCGTGGAGGTTCAGGAAATCCTTCTGATAGCGCCCGAAGTCGGCGTATTTTTTTACCGAGTCCTGGTCGATCTTTTTCCAGATATCCAGGACCTCCCTCTGCACGTCCTCCCGCATCTCCCAGTCGTCCAGCCGGATCCTCCCCTCCCCGTCGGTCGGCACGGGCCCCCCGGCGTAGAGCCTGTCAGACAGGAGCCGGTACATCTGCTCGATGCAGCCTTCATGGAGGCCCTTGTTCTCCATGACCCGGAAGAGGATGCCCAGGTACAGGGGAACCACGGGGATCACCGCGCTCGCCCGGGTGACCAGGGCCTTGTTTACGCTGATGTAGGCTGCGCCTTTCAACGACGCGAGTTTTTTTGTCAATTTCTTCGCCGTGTTCTCCAGGTGCTCCTTGGCCCTGCCGATGGTGCCTTCCCGGTATACGGCCATCGTTATTTCCGGACCGATGTAGGAGTACGCCATGGTCACCGCCCCGTCGGCGAGGACCCCGGCTTTCAGCAGGGCGTCGATCCACATTTCCCAGTCCTCGCCGCCCATGACCTTGACGGTGGCCTCGATTTCCTCCGGCGCCGCGGGGGCGATCTCGACTTCGGCAAGCTCGCCGGTCATCGGATTGACCGATTTCGCCCGGTACGTGCCGCCGATGGGTTTCAGCACCGAGCGGTACTGGATACCCGAAACCGGGTCGGGACGCATGCCCGACGCGAGGCTGTAAACGACCAGGTCGACCTTTCCGAACAGCGCCTTGATCCGGGCGACCGTCTCGTCCTTGATCTCGAAGGAAAATGCGTCGCCGTAGATGTTCTCCGCGACGAGCCCGGCCTTTTCGGCTTCCTTTTTGAAGGCCTCGCTGATGTACCAGCCAACGGTGGCTCCGCGTTTATCCGACGCCGCCTTCTCGAAGGCCACCGACAGGGTGTCCGCCCCGCCGCCGAAGGCCGCGGCAATGCGGGTGGCGAGACCATAGCCGGCGGAGCCGCCGATTATCAACACCTTTTTGGGGCCGGTGAATTTTTTCTGCTTTTTCACGTAAGCGATTTGTTCCAGAACATGGAGCCTGCATCCTTCCGGGTGGGCGTTCATACAGATATTGTTGCGGATCATCGGTTTTACGACCATTCTATTCCTCTCTCTGTGGTTATGTGCTTTTCAATCTACCGTTTCGGAGGGAAAAAATCAACCCTTGATTCGGCCGCCGGCCGACTGAAGCCGTGGTAATCCTTTCCGATTTTTATAATTTTCCTTGACATCCGTCGTACCCGGCGTTACAATTTTTTACTTGTAGAACGTTCTACGTTTCTGAAGGAGAGTCATGCCCGCAGGAATCGCACGGAAAAATCTGACCCAGGAAGTTCTGGAGCGTCTGAAGGAAAACATCGCCTGCGGCAAATGGCCTCCCGGTTTCATCATCCCCTCGGAACCCGAACTGGGCCGCATGTTCCAGGTAAGCAGAAACACGGTTCGCGGCGCGGTTCAGGAACTCTGCGCCTTCGGGGTCCTTAAAAAGAGGC
>CAZGUL010000425.1:0-2607 GCA_964529055.1 uncultured Spirochaetaceae bacterium | reverse complement strand
AAATTAAGCGGCGGCTATGCCGCCACTTTTATCCGACAGGCCTTCCTCCGTCCCCACGTGTTCCCGCGCGCCCCTGCGGAACGCGACGACCGGCTTGCGCCTTCCTCCGTCCCCCGGTTCCGGTGTACAATCCCTCTCATGGCGAAAACGCTGATGATCCAGGGCACCGCGTCCAACGTGGGAAAAAGCCTGCTCACCGCCGGCCTCTGCAGACTCTACGCCCGCCGGGGCATGAAAGTGACGCCCTTCAAAGCGCAAAACATGGCACTCAACTCCTTCGTGACCCCCGAGGGCCGGGAAATCGGCCGCGCCCAGGCCGTGCAGGCCGCGGCGGCCCGGGTTTCTCCCCGCGCGGACATGAACCCCGTGCTTCTGAAGCCCGAGGGGGATTCCCGGTCCCAGGTCGTTCTTTTCGGAAAACCGTGGAAGACTCTGAAGGCCGTCGAATATTACCGGGAAAAATCCGTCCTCTGGGAAGCAGTGACGGGAGCGTTGGAGCGCCTCGGGGCCGAATTCGACCTCCTGCTGATCGAAGGCGCAGGGAGCCCTGCGGAAATCAATTTGAAGGCCAACGAGATCGTCAACATGCGGGTGGCGCGCCATCTCGGTTCGCCGGTTCTCCTCGCCGGCGACATAGACCGGGGCGGTGTCTTCGCGTTCCTCCATGGTACTCTGGAACTGCTGGAACCGGAGGAGCGGGAATTGGTGAAAGGTTTCATCATCAACAAATTCCGTGGCGACCCGGCCCTGCTTCGGCCAGGCCTGGACATGCTTGCAAACCTGACGGGGGGCATACCGACAGTCGGCGTGGTTCCCTACCAGAAGGATATCCTGCTGGCGCAGGAGGACTCGGTTTTTCTGGAGGAAAGGGGGACGGAGGCGGGCCGCGGCACGGAGGCGGTCGAAATTGCCGTCGTCCGTCTTCCCCACATCTCCAACTACGACGATTTCGACGCTCTGGCGACGGAGCCCGGCGTACGTGTGCGGTTCATCGATACCGCCGCCGGACTCGGACCCGGCACCTTTCTTCCCCGGGCCATAGTTCTCCCGGGCACGAAAACGACGATCAGCGACCTGGAATGGCTGAAGGACGCGGGCTTGGCCGTCGCCGTCGCGGCATGCCGGGAGCTTGGAGTCTCCGTCGTCGGCATCTGCGGGGGCTTCCAGATGCTGGGCGTTGCCGTCGCCGACGACGACGGGCTGGAAGGAATACCCGGCGTCCACCGGGGACTGGGCCTCCTGCCGGTGGAAACCCGTTTCGAGGCGGAAAAGGAGACCAGCCTGGTGCGGGGAAGAACCCGGGAAGGGGACGGAGTACGGGGTTACGAGATCCACATGGGCAGAACGCGACGCTTTTCGGGGACGGAGGACACCCCGGAAAAAGATAGCAACTCGGGGACGGAGGTGCGTGGGGATCATGCGGAGGCTTTCCTGCACCTGGAGGACGGCCGGGAAGACGGCTGCCGGTCCTCCGACGGCCGGGTGTGGGGCACCTATCTGCACGGAATTTTCGATCTGCCGGACTTCCGCCGGCGCTGGCTAAGAAGTCTGGGCTGGTCCGGGTCCGGGGCCGGCCCCGGAAGGGACCTGGAGGAGCTGCGGGAGGCGGAATTCGAGCGTCTCGCGGACGTTCTGGAGGCCCACCTGGACATGGATCTTCTGGATCGGATCATCGGGATATAAAAAGAAAGCCCCGGCGCCATGCCGGGGCGATCGCCCGGAGGCCGCGTTCAGGCCTCGTACTTCTTGAAGATCAGAATGCCGTTGTGGCCGCCGAAACCGAAGGTGTTCGACATTGCCGTACGGATCGATCCGGGAACGCCCTTGTTCGGGACGTAATCCAGATCGCACTCCGGGTCCGGATTGTCCAGGTTGATCGTGGCGGGGTAGAACCCGTCTTTAATCGCAAGAATCGAGATGATCGATTCGATGCCGCCCGCCGCTCCCAGGGTATGTCCCGTCATGCTCTTGGTGGACGAGATCCTCACCTTGTACGCGTGGTCGCCGAAGGCTCCCTTTATCGCCTTCGTCTCGATGGGATCGTTCGTCGGCGTCGAGGTTCCGTGGGCGTTTATGTAGTCGATGTCCTCGGGCTTCATTCCCGCGTCGGCCAGGGCCATTTTTATCGCCGCGATGCCGCCCCGGCCTTCCGGATGGGGCGCGGTGAGATGATTCGCGTCGCATGTGATGCCGTACCCGCCGTATTCGGCGTAAATCTTTGCCCCCCGGGCCAGCGCGTGTTCCAGACTTTCCAGCACAAGAATCCCGGCACCCTCCCCCATGATGAAGCCGTCCCTGTCCTTGTCGAAGGGGCGTGACGCCTTCTCCGGTGCGTCGTTCCGGGTGCTCAGGGCCTGGATGACGTTGAAGCCTCCGATGCCGAAGGGGGTTATCGTCGACTCCACGCCGCCGGTCAGAACGAAATCCACGGCGCCGTTCTCGATCCACCTTACCGCGTTGCCGATCGCGTCTGTCCCGGAGGAGCACGCCGTCGTTATCGTGTAGCAGGGGCCCTGCAGGTTCAGATTGATGGCGACGTTGCCGGGGCCGATGTTCTCGATGAGTTTCGGGATCGTCATCGGCGGAATGCGGCCGGGGCCTTTCTCG
>CAZGUL010000424.1:0-2625 GCA_964529055.1 uncultured Spirochaetaceae bacterium | reverse complement strand
CCGCCGCGTCGGGTCTCATCGGGGCCCTCACCTTCTGGGGAAGCCTGGTGGCCTTCGGAAAACTCCAGGGAATCGTCACGGAAAAGCCGGTACGCTACGGAGGGGAACAGGTCGTCAAGGTCCTGTTCCTCCTGCTTTCCCTCGCGGGCGCATACCTGGTCGTGACGAGCCCGGAGGATTCCAGGTGGTTCTGGGCGGCGTCGGCCGCCGCCTCAATTCTGGGCATTCTTCTGGTCATTTCCATCGGAGGGGCGGACATGCCCATCGTCATCGCCCTGCTGAACGCCTACTCGGGCATGGCGGCGGCGGCGACGGGTTTCGTGCTGAACAATACGGTGCTGATCGTCTCCGGCGCCCTGGTCGGCGCTTCCGGCGTGTTCCTGACCAAAATCATGTGCGACGCCATGAACAGGTCCCTGGCGAACGTCCTGTTCGGCGGCGTGGGAGCGGTGAGCGAGACCCTCATGCCCGACGACGTGTACGGCGGAAAAGTCAAGGCAACGTCCCCGGAGGAGGTGGCCATGCTCCTCAAGATGGCGCGCCGGGTGGTCTTCGTTCCGGGATACGGCATGGCGGTTGCCCGGGCCCAGACACCCGTGCGTATTCTGACGGAAGTCATGGAAAAGGACGGCATCGAGGTGGAGTTCGGAATACATCCCGTGGCGGGACGCATGCCGGGCCACATGAACGTGCTCCTGGCGGAGGAAAACATCTCCTACGACAAGCTCAAGGAGATGGACGCGATAAACGACACCTTCGCCCGGACGGATGTTGTCGTCGTCATCGGGGCCAACGACGTGGTGAACCCCCTGGCGCGGGAAAGCTCCGGAACGCCCATCTCGGGCATGCCCATCCTGAACGTGGACAAGGCCCGGACCGTCGTGGTGATCAAACGGTCCCTGAGTCCGGGTTTCGCCGGCATACCGAACCCCCTCTTCGCGGCGGAGAACACCCTGATGCTTTTTGACGACGCGAAGAAGGCCCTGGACGACCTCGTGAAGGCCTACCGCGAGGCGGCCTAGTCGGTGGTGTAGGCGTATTCCGTCGTCTTTCCGTCCCGGTGTATCACGATGCGGCCCGGCGGGAGATCGACGTAAAAACCCTGCTCGGGGGAGGTGAAGAAGACCACCCTGTCCCGTGACCTTACGATGGTCATGAGGACCCGCCGGCCTGTTTTGTACAGGAGCCTGTCGCCGTCCCGGGAGACCGAGTGGGTGTCGTTGATCAGGATCACTCCGGGGTCCCATTCCTCGACCCGTCCGCCGTTGGAGAAAATGACGACGCCCCCGGTGTCGCGGGCGTAGGTCTGGCGGAAATTGGAAAAGAAGCCCGACGGGTGCAGGCGGATCTCCTTTTTAACCCGGATGAGTTCCTTCGGGGCGAAATACTTGCTGGTGGACACCGAGATTGTGTTGTCCTCGGTGACGATTTCTATCTTTTTTCTGCCCAATGGGTCGTCGGATATGAAGATGGAGCCGCCTTTCTTGACGTACTCCGCGGCGCCGTCGGGGATGCCGCCGGAAACCCGCGTCAGCCGGAAGGAATCGAGCCGGTCGAGTCCGGCCAGGCGGACCAGGTCCACGCAGAGGTTGCCGTTGAAATCCACAAAGAGCCCGTTGCCGATGTCGGCGCCGAGGAAATGGTACGGCGAAGCCTGCGCGGCCGACCGGTGGGTTCCGTCCTTGTTGATGGCGATGGTCGGATTTTCCTCCGGCACCGTTCTGTTTATGTCGAGCCGGAGCTGATAAAGGTCGAACGCCGCTTCGATCCGGGGAGTTTCCGGCTCGACCAGTTCCGCCGGTGCGGGAAAGTCGCCGGGACCGAGGGTCGCGCAGGACGCGAGGAGGACTGCCGCGCCGGAAAGAATCGTCGCTAAGATTTTATGGGATGTTCGCATGGGACGATTGTATCTTTCCCGGGAAAAACCCGCAAGTCCGCGAGCCCTACATCTGCAGGCCGACGTTGACCCCGAAGTAGAAATCACCGGTGACGGCCCCGTAGGACATGTCGAATCCGAAGGCGGGCAGGGCGATCCGGGACATGTAGACCCGCGCGCCCGCCGCCGGACCGTGGGTGCCGCCGGGATCCGAACCGTCGCGGTCGAAAAGGCCGCCTTCGTAGGCGGCCCGCAGGGTCAGGGCCCCCCAGCGGAACTCCGCCGCGGTGAACTCCAGGGACACCTCGGCGGCGGCGGCGGAATCCGCGGTGACCCCGTCGGGCAGGGTCCTGAACAGCCTTTCGGACACCCGCAGCTCCATGGTCCGGGGGGTGTCCGGGGCGAGGGTCAGGGAGGTTTTCAGGCCGAAGCGCAGGCGGTCGGATATCCGGCCGTAAAACTGGCCCATCCCCGAGTACTCGTCGAAATCGAACTTGTACTCGTACCGGACCTGGGCGGAGAGTCCGTATACAAGTATCCTGTCGTAGTACAGGTCCTGATACCGCAGCGTGAGGGTCGGTCCCCAGGCACGGGCCTCCCCGGGCGGCGCAAGGGAGGGGCCGTAACCGGCGTTCAGGACCTGCTCCTGGAACTCGGCGCCCGCCGCGACGCTGAAGCCGCCGGCGACGCGGCGCACCATTTCGGCCCGCAGCGCGACACCCGTGGTCTCGTACTTCTGGAAGACGGTC
>CAZGUL010000423.1:0-2660 GCA_964529055.1 uncultured Spirochaetaceae bacterium | reverse complement strand
ACTGGACCCCCGTCCCCGGCTCGTGGGTTTCAACGTCGGGCTGGCGACCCTGAAAAGGCGGCTCCAGCACCCCGTCGTGAGGGCCTTCTGGGAAACCGCCACCCGGAGCCCCGCATGATCCGGAATCTCTTCGACCTCTCCCGGAGCCTTGCCGGTCCTCTTCTGCGGGGAGCGGACCCCTTCTGGACGGTTTTCGACCAACTCGGAGACTTCATCGTCCGCGTCGGCGAGGACCTGGACGACGGATTCGAGGAAATCGCGGAATTCGTCTGGGCGGGGCCGGGCACGGTCATTTCCGCGTCGGTGCGGCTGAAAGGCCCCGCCATAATCGGCAGAAACGTCACGATCGGGGCCGGCTGCGAACTGCGGGATAATCTTGTAATCGGGGACGGAGCTTCCCTGGGTACGGGTGTGGGCATCGGCGGAAGCGTCGTTTTCGACGAGGCGGGCGTCCGGGACGGCTGCCGGATCGACCTGTCGATTCTCGGCCTGCGCTCCGTTGTCGGCGCCGGCGCCGTCCTCCTGTCCCGGGAAAGGGACGGAAGGCCGGTGGAGCTGCGGCTTCCCGGCGGCGGAGTACGTGAAACGGGCCGTCCGCGGCTGGGGAGCTTCCTCTGCGACGGGGCCCGGGTGGAGCCCGGCACGGTTCTCGCGCCCGGCGCAGTCGTCGCCCCCGGCGCCGTCGCAAGTCCCGGCTAGACCAGTGCCGCGCCGATGACGGCGGCTGCGAACAGGACCGCGGCCGCCGGGTCCGCCCCTGCGAACCGCAGGGGCTTCCAGCTCCGGTCGTACCGGTAACTCCGCGCTTCCAGGGACTCCGCGATCCCCGCGGCCTTTTCCGCGGTTTTCCGGACAAGGGACGACCCCAGAATCACCATGCCCCTGACGGGACGCTGCCGGAGCCGCAGGCTTCTCAAAGCGGCGGCCCCGGCCGTCTCCTCCGCCGTATCCAGCAGTTCGGGGATCAGGGACAGCGAAAGCCCGATCATCAGCGCGAGCCGGGGACCGAGGAAAAACCGGACCGCCCGCTGGATGTCCGATACGGACGCCACGGCGATGAAAAGGTGGCCGAGAAAAACGAGGAAAACGAGCCGGCCCGCCTCGCGGGCGCCGAGGAGGAGCCCCTGCCGCGTCGCCGCCCCCCAGAGGGCGGGATCGCCCGGAGTGCCCGCCGCCCGGCTCAGGAAAACCAGGGCTATCAGCGCCCACACGGCGATGCCGTTCCGGGCGACCCGTGCGGGGTGTACCCGGCCGGGGGCTACGGCGGCGAGCCGGGCGGCCGCGAGCCCCGCCGTACCCCGCCGGGGCTTGCGGAACGCGGCCGCGGCCGCCGCCAGCATCAGGATCAGCTTCGTCCGCGGATCCAGGCGGTGCAGGACCGTCGTCCCCGGCCGGTGGTGGAAAATCACGAGGGAAGCCACGTGTACTCCGTGAAGCTGCGGCTCCGGAAGTCCAGCGGGTGCAGGCCGTAGCCGCCCGCCTTCGGCGCGGTTTCCGCGGCGGGACCGTCCTCGACGACCTTTCCCTCGTTCATGATCACGAGCCTGTCAGCGTGGGCGAGGGCCTTCTCGAGCTCGTGGGTGATCAGGATGATCCCCCGGCCCCGCCTCTTGAGATCGGTGATCAGGCGCAGGACGTCCACGACCCCGGGATAGTCCAGGTTCGCGAAGGGTTCGTCGAGAATGAGGATTTCCGGTTCCATTGCCAGAATCCCGCCGACCGCGAGCCGCCGTTTTTCCCCGCCCGACAGCCGGGCGGGAGGGACCTTCTTCAAATTTTCCATGCCCAGATAAGCGACCAGGGAGGACACCCGTTTTTCGATCTCCTCTTCCGGGAGTCCCGAGTTTTCCGGTCCGAACCGCAGTTCGTCCTCCACGGTCTGGCCGACGATCTGGCTGTCCGCGTCCTGGAAGACCAGGCCCACGGCGCTCCGGAGCCGGGACAGGTTTCCGCCCGCCGGAGCCTCCCGGAACAGGACGCGGCCCTCGGTCGGCTTCACGAGACCCACCAGGTGGCGGGTCAGGAGGGTCTTTCCCGAGCCGTTTCTGCCGGCGATGATGACGAATTCGCCGGAATGAAACGCCAGGGAAACGTTCCGGATGCCGTAGCCGCCGCCGGGAAAGCGGTGTCCCAGGTTTTCGGTCCGCAGCATCGGGACCGGCCGTGCCGGATCCGCCGGTGTTTCGTTCATGCGTCCCCGCCCAGGTTCCGGGACAGAAGACGCCGGGCCCGGGGCGCCAGCACGGCGGCGGCCGCCGCCTTCAGGATGTCACCGGCGACGAAAGGCAGCATCCCCGCGAGAAAGGCCTTCTCCCAGCCGAGGCCGAGCCGGAATTTGAGCCACGGAACCCCGGCGGCGTACACCAAAAGCGCCCCCGCCGCCGCGGCGGCGAAGTTCCGGGCGAACCCCGCCTTTCCTTCCGTCGTCTTTCCCGGAGCGGAAAGGAGCCCCGCCGCGGCGGCGGCCAGGGGGTACGCCAGGAGATAACCCGCCGTGGGGCCCGCGAAATGGGCCGCCCCGCCGGCGCCTCCGGCGAAAACGGGAAGGCCCAGAAGGCCCAGGAAAAGGTACAACCCCATGCAGGCCGCCCCGGGGCCCGCTCCCAGAACGAGTCCCGCCAGCAGGGCGAAGAAATTCTGCAGCGCCATCGGAACGGGGC
>CAZGUL010000422.1:0-2671 GCA_964529055.1 uncultured Spirochaetaceae bacterium | reverse complement strand
TCCGATGAAGGCGTCTCGGCCGAAGAACACCGGGAAATAAGCGCCGAAATCGAGAAACTCTTCGTAAACAGAAACATCCTTTCCGTTGAACCCGCGGCTGCCGGAGAAAAGCGGGATACGGGGGTCAAATTCCTCGTCATCGTCAACGTCATCGCCGCGGCGGTGCTGGCGGTTGCCGTGGTGGTCTTCGGTATTTTCCAGCGGTCCGGCGGAGCCGGCCGGGAGGAGGGGCGGGCCGCCGCGGTGAACACCCAGGGGCTCATCCTGGAGGAAATGAGAAAAAAGTCCGAGGAGGAAATCCGTGCCCGGGAAGCGAGGATCGCGGCGATCCGAAAAGAACTGGACAACATCCGCAGGGAGGGAGTTTCCTCTCCAGGGGCCGCCGAAACCGATCCCCGGCTCCGGGACCTGGAGCGTGAACTGCTGTCCCTTCAGTCCGACGCATCCTCACGGCTGAAGGAGCTCACGGACCGCAGGGAGAGGCAGGCTTTTCTGATCCGGCAGCTGCAATCTTTGTACCGGAACCTGAGCGGGCAGATCGGCGCCGGCAGATTCGGCGAGGCGGTCGGCACGATCGCGGCTGCGGAGAGGTTCCTGGAAGGCGGCAGCGCAGGAGACGCGGGGGACGTTGCGGCGCTCGCCCCGGCCCTCAGGCCCGTGAACGACCTCCTGCGCAGGCTCGTCGGCGCGGAACAGGCGGCTGCGGACAACGCGGCCGCCGCCGGCGTCGCCGGCACGGTGAACGAAATTTCCCGGCTTGTCGGACAGGCCGACGCGGCCTACGCCGCGGGAAACATCACGGAAGCCGCCGCGATCTACGGCCGCGCCCTGGATTCGCTGGACGCGGTGTCCCGCGCCTGGGTCCGGCTCCGCGATCTGACCCTGAAGGACCACGAGGCCGCGCTGGGCAGGCTCGAAACGGAAACGGCCGCCCTCCGGACATCTCTGTCCAGCCTCCGGGCGGAAGCCCGCCGCCGGGAGGCCGAGCTCGCGGCCCTTAAGGAAGCGGCGGGCCGGTCTGAAACGGAATCGCTCGGCAGCCGGGAAGAGAAGGAAGTTCTGGAAAAACGCGTCGCGGAGAGGGAACGGGAAATACGGGAAAAGGAAGAAACCGTCCGGAGGATCACCGCGACGGTGAGAAGCGGGATGGAGAACCTTGCCGTGGAAACGAAAGCCCTTGCCGCGGAATTAAGCCCCGCGAATCCCCAGGTCCAGGTGGCCGAGCTTCTCGACACCAAGATAACCTTGAGGGAAATCGCGGGATCGGAAATCGTCCGCGCCGGGCACCCGGAGATTTACCGGAATTTCGACAGCTTTTTCGAACGGTACGCACAGCTTTACGCACGAATGGGCGGGGAGGCCGCAGCGCGGGACCTGATCGCAAAAGTCAACGAGACCCTGGAATTCCTCCGCGCCGCTCTGCCGGAAAACCCATAGAACGCCGCCGCCGGGAAAAAATCACTTCGTAAACGCGTACGCCTCATTGGAGTACCGCGAACGCAGGACTCCTTTGCCGGCCCGGACGCGGAAGCCGTACGAGACGTTCGGTGATCCGGAAAACGTATAAGAGGTGACCCCGGCGCCGACCGATCCCTCGTTTGCGAAGGTCCCCGTCACGCCCGTCCTGACTTCGATGTAATACGCGTCCTCCGCGGCGGAATTATCCTGCCAGGAAAGAAATATCTCCTTCTTGTTCGCGGGATTCACCGCGGCCGTCAGATTCGTCGGGGCCTTCGGGACGATCGTGAGTTCCGCGGTCGCGTCGGCGTCCGCCGGGTTTGTCAGGGTCACCGTCACCGGGGTGGTGCTCACGGGAGCCCCGGCGGCGTTGAACAGGGCGGTGTAGCCGTCCTGTGCCACCGAGCCGTCGGACGCCGAAAATCCGTAGGACAGCGGAGCCGTTCCCCCCGAGCCGACCAGGAGAAGCGTTCCGCCCTCCGGCACTTCCGCCGCGGCGGGACTCAGCGCCAGGGGCGAGCCCGGTTCGACGCAGGTGACGGATGCCGACGCCGATGAGAGGACCTTGTCGGTGACCGTGACGGTGTCCGGGCCGGAACCGGCGGGGGCGGTGTAATTTCCGGTCTGATCGACGGATCCCGATACGGCGGAAAGCACGTTTCCTCCGGCGCCGCCTGAGACGGTGAATGTGTAGGAACTCCCCGCGTTGATCCTGACCACCGGGGGGCTTATGACCAGTTCCGGAGCCGCGTAGACGCTTACCGGCGACGACGCCGTCATACCCAGGCCGTCGGTGACGACCACCGTGTCCGTGCCGGCGGTGCGGCTGGCGGTGTAGGCCCCCGTAACCGGGTCGATGGCGGCGAACCTGTCCGTGTTGACGCTGAACGTGTAGGGGGGCGCGCCTCCCGAGTAGTCGAAATCGATTTCGGTCCCCACCATGTCGATACGGTCGACCGGCGAAATGGAAACCGCCACGGGCAGGGGGCCGATGTAAACGTTGGCGGACGCTTCGGCCGGGACGGCGTCGGAATCCGTGACGGTGATCAGGGCTGAACCGGTGTCGTTGACGGTGGAAGCCCAGTAGACCGCCGACGCGACGCCGGAGGAGGGGTCGTCGAAGAAGCCGTCGCCGGACGCGACGGCGAACGTGTAGGGTCCGACCCCGCCGGAGGCCGTGATGCTATTGATCGAAATATGGCATTTGTATATT
>CAZGUL010000421.1:0-2686 GCA_964529055.1 uncultured Spirochaetaceae bacterium | reverse complement strand
TCCCCGTTTCACGCTCCGCCGGCGGAGGCTCCGGGTCCTGCGGCGCGGCGTCCTGGTTTTCGGTCTGCTGAGGGGAAGGGATCCCGGGCTTTTTCAGTTCCGAAAAATTCCCCTCCCTGACGAGCTTCATCTGCAGGGATCGAATCCCCAGATCCGGGAATTTCGCGCCGATTTTTTCCACGATTTCTTCCTGCTTCATCTGAAGCAGCTGCATCCAGCCGGGGTGGTCCACTTCGACGATCATCGCCCGCCGCCGGATATCGGCGACTCGCGTGTGGGAAGCCAGATCGTCACCGGCTATCTGCCGCCAACCGGAGAACAGGGAAACGTATTTGTGGCCCTTTTCCAGGTTGTAGAAAGAGAGAAAAGCCTTCAGGATGTCTCCCGCTTTATCCATCGACGAAAAACCTGCCACCGCTGACTTTATATATCAGCGTATCACTTTTCGCGTAGGAAGAGAACTGTTCGTCCGGAAGAAACGTGAAAAAGGCCTGTTCGTACGGGGGAAAATGGGCAACGAACCTCCTCCGGCGCGGGGGGTCCATCTCCAGGAGAACGTCGTCCAGCAGAACGACGGGAAGCCTGCCCGATCTGGCCGTAAAAAAGGCCGCCTGGGCGGTTTTCAAAATCAGGGAAGCCAGCCGGATCTGTCCCGTCGACGCTGCCGCCGTGAAATCCTTTCCGCCGAAAAGAAAGCGGAACCTGTCCCGATGAGGCCCCGACGTGGTGGTGGAAAAAAGATAATCCGATTCGCGTCGCCTATTCAGCAATTCTTTCACCCCGTCCGGGTCATCGGCCTGCCAGGACGGCAGGTACCGGATGCCAACGGGAATTTCGAGGGCGGACACGTCCCTGTAGAGCCGGGAAAAAAACGCGGAAAACTCCCCGGTAAGCTCCCGCCTGAGCCGGGTAATCTCGATGCCGGCGGTGATGAATTCCTCATCGAAGAGTTCGATCATTTCCGCGTCCCGGTTTTTGACCGCCGCGTTCCGCTGCTTCACTATCTTCGTGTAACGCCTGAGTACATCCAGGAAAAGGGGGTCCTTGAGACTCAAGGTCTGGTTGAAGAAGGTCCGCTGCCGGTCCGGCGTTCCCGTGATGAATCCGATGTCTTCGTGGCAAAAAACGATGCAGGGAAAACGCCCGATGATTTCCCGCCGGTCGCGGACGATCTTGTCGTCAAGGCGAATTTCCTTCTGTCTTCCCGCGATCGTGACGGAGACTTCGACATCCGGAAAATCCGCCTGTTCGAACACGCCGCCGACGGCCATTTCACCGGCATCATGTCGTACGAGGATTTCGTCCTTTTTCGTGCGGAACGAAGATCCGAAACTGAGGAGATATACCGCTTCGATGAGGTTCGTCTTTCCCTGTCCGTTTTCGCCGATGAGAAATACTTCCGGAGAGCCCACGGGGAGCTCTCCGTCCACGATGTTGCGGAAATTATAGAATCGGAGAGACCGGAACCCCATGAAACCCGGCTATTCCAGCTGCATGGGCATGACGATGTGGAAATATTCCCTTTCTTCGGTGGAAAGCAGCGTGATCGCCTTGTTCGCTTCGGTGAACTGGATCATGATCTGGGGATCCGACATGACCCGCAGCGGTTCCACGAAATACAGGTAATTGAGGGCGAAAATCGTGTCCTCGCCGCTGTAGTCGCAGGGAATCTCTTCCTTCGCTATTCCTATCTCGCTTTCCTCCGAGCTGAGGATCATGCTTTGTTCTTTCAGGTTGATGTATATCCTGCGGGATTTCTGCTCCACCAGCAGGGATACGCGTTTCAGGGCCTCGATGAGTTCTTCCCTGTCGACTTTGATCTGGTATTTCTGTTCCGATGGAATGACCCGCTGGTAATTGGGAAACTGACCTTCGATGAGGGCCGAAGATATTTTCTGATTGTCGAACCTGATGAACACGTTTTTGTCCGTCACCGCGAGGGAGATGTTTCCCTCCCCCGACGCAAGCTTGCGGATGAGGTTGAGGGCCTTCGGCGGAATGATGACGGGTTTGAAATCCGAAATGCTGTTTTCCGGGCTTTTCGAAATATACGACAGCCTTCTGCCGTCCGTCGCGACCATGACGATTTTGTTGTCGTTTTTTTCCAGATACACGCCGTTCATGTAGTATCGCGTTTCGTCGTCGGAAACCGCAAAAATCGTCTGGGATATCATTTCGATAATGTCTTTCTGGGAGAACTCGAAGAACTGCTCGTCCGGTGCCGTCTGGAGCTCCGGAAATTTATCGGATGAAATGGTTTTCAGACGGAAATCGATTTTCTTGAAAAGTGGTTTAATCACCAGGGCGTCGTTTTCCTGCTCCTCGAATTCGATGTCACCGGAGGGGAGCGTCCGCAGAATACCGAGGAATTTGTCGCAAAAAACGGTCGTGCTGCCCGGAACGGAAACTTCGACGGGAATTTTCGTTTCGAAGCTCACCTTGAGGTCGGTGGCCTTGATGCTCAGGGAATTGTTGTCCGCCTCGAGGAGAACGTTGGAAAGGATCGAAAGGGCATTTTTCGAAGAGATGATTTCCTGAGCTATGGATATTTCCTTGATCAGGGCGTCTTTTTCGCAGGTGAACTTCATATTCTACGCTCCTTCTGTAATTATATTAATATAGCAGTAGATGTAGTAGGCGCGGTGAATTTGTGTATAAGCGGTTTATTTCATTATCCTGTCGAATA
>CAZGUL010000420.1:0-2699 GCA_964529055.1 uncultured Spirochaetaceae bacterium | reverse complement strand
GGGACCTTTCCTCCCGCGAACTGGACCGGCGTGCAGGCGAACTCCTGGAACGGGTGGGCCTGTCCCCGGGGGACATCCGGAAATACCCCCACGAGTTTTCCGGCGGCCAGCGGCAGAGGATAAGCATCGCCCGGGCCGTTTCCAGCGAACCCTCCTTCATTGTCTGCGACGAGCCGGTGTCCTCCCTGGACGTTTCCATCCAGTCGCAGATACTGAACCTGCTCCTGGACATCCAGCGCGATCTCGGCATCTCCTACCTGTTCATCGCCCACAACCTGGCCGTCGTCTTCTACCTGAGCGACGTGGTTTCCGTCATGTACGCAGGCAGGATCGTCGAAACGGGGCCCTCCCTGTCCCTGTACACCGACGCCCTGCATCCCTACACCCGGCTCCTTCTGGAAGCCATGCCGGGTGTCCCGGACGGCGGTCCCGCCCGGAAAGCCGACACCGGCGAGGTGCCCAGCCTCATACATCTGCCGCCGGGATGCACCTTTTATCCCCGCTGTCCTCTCCGGGAGGACGCATGCAGGGAATCGGTTCCTCCGCTTGAGGAAAAGAGACCCGGCCGCCGTGCCGCGTGTTTCATGGTGAAACAGGAAATATAATTCGCGCTTTCTTTTTTTTCCGTCATCTTCTATAATGAAAAAAACCGCCGGTTCCGGCGGCCAAATTCCGAGGAGGAAAATAATGGCAGGAAAATTCGAAGTCTACAAAGACAAGGCCGGGAAATTCCGGTTCCGGCTCAAAACCGGAAACGGACAGGTCGTCGCCACGGGCGAAGCCTACGAATCCAAGAAAAGCTGCCTGAACGGCATCGCTTCGGTCAAGAAGAACGCCCCCGATGCGGAAGTGAAGGAAGTCGAACAATAAGCGCAAACCGCGCTGCACAGGGGGGGCCCGCCGGGAAGAGATTCCGGGCGGGCCTTTTTTCATTTGAACATCAGGTCAAGACCTTCAACAGGATCTGCCGCAAGAACCCGAAGAGCTACAGGACCGGCATCGGAGAGTCCTAGGACCCTTTCTCCGGGTCAGTCTGCCGGTAATTCTCCAGAAAGCTCTTGAGCCGCCCGACCGCGTCCTTCAACGTAACGATATCCGGCAGGAACACGACCCGGAAATGGTCCGGCTCCGGCCAGTTGAAGCCCGTCCCCGCCACGACCAGCATCTTTTTTTCCAGAAGCAGATCGTAGACGAATTTCTGGTCACTCGAAATGTTGAATTTCCTGGCGTCAAGTTTCGGGAAACAGTACAGGGCGCCCTTCGGTTTTGTGGTCGAAACGCCGGGGATTTCCGAAAGAAGCTGGTAGACCGTGTCCCGCTGTTCGCGCAGGCGCCCCCCCGGCAGGATCAGATCGTTTATGCTCTGGTATCCGCCCAGGGCGGTCTGGATGGCATACTGGGACGGCACGTTGGAACACAACCTCATGTTGGAAAGAAGGTCGAGCCCCTCCCGGTAGTCCTTCGCCAGGTTCTTGCGGCCGGAGAGGACCATCCAGCCCGCCCGGAAGCCGGCGACCCGGTAGGACTTGGAAAGGCCGTTCATGGTTATGCAGAAAATGTCGTCCGACAGGGACGCGATGGAGGTGTGCTCCACGCCGTCGTAGAGGATCTTGTCGTAGATTTCGTCGGCGAACACGATCAGGTTGTTTTCCGCGGCGATATCGTGGATCTGCTGGAGAATTTCCCGGGGGTACACGCTCCCCGTCGGATTGTTCGGATTGATGACGACGATGCCCTTCGTGTTGGGGGTGATCTTCTCCCGGAGGTCGGCGAGGTCCGGGATCCAGTCCGACTGCTCGTCGCACATGTAATGAACCGCGGTCCCCCCGGAAAGGTTGACGGCGGCGGTCCACAGGGGATAATCCGGCGCGGGAACGAGGATTTCGCTGCCCGCGTCCAGGAGCCCCTGCATGGCCAGCACGATGAGCTCGCTGACTCCGTTGCCGATGTAGATGTCGTCCACCTCGACGCCGGGGATGTTCTTCTGCTGGCAGTACTGCATGATCGCTTTCCGGGCGGGAAAGAGCCCCTTGCTGTCGCAGTACCCCTGGGCGTTCGGCAGGTTGAGGATCATGTCGTGAAGGATTTCATCGGGGGCGTTGAATCCGAAGGGCGCGGGATTTCCGATGTTGAGCTTCAGGATCCGGTACCCCTCCTCCTCCATTCTCCTGGCCTTCTCCATGACGGGCCCGCGGATGTCGTAGCACACATTGTCCAGCTTGTGGGATTTCTTGAATTCGTTTTCTTTCATCGCCGTTCTCCCGCTCACAGAAAGTTCAGCCGTCCGCGTACAGCCACGCGCCGGCGTTTCGCACAAGTTTCATCATCACCAGGACTTCCAGGTTCCCCCCGGCTTTTTCGATTTCCTTTTCCCAATCGGCGGGGGAATATTTTTTCCGGAGCTTCTCCCGCCCTTCCCGGACGACGGCGTCCGTCGCGTCCCCGGCTCCCAGGCTGCCGAGTAGATACAGCGTCAGGGCCGCCAGAACCGGGTCATTCACGGAGGCGGCCACCTTCTCCAGGTTCGCCCGCGCCGCGCCGGTGTTTCGCAAAGACATCTGGGCGAAGGCGAGGGTCCACAGGACCCAGTTTTTCCTGCCCGCCCCGGGAGTCTCCGCGAGTTCCCCGAAATACCCCGCCAGCGCCTCCGGGTCGTTTTTCATGAAATGCGGCAGACCCAGTTCGATCCCGAATGCCGC
>CAZGUL010000419.1:0-2705 GCA_964529055.1 uncultured Spirochaetaceae bacterium | reverse complement strand
CCTTCATGCCGGGAAGTTCCAGGAGGAGGAGAACCGGTACGAAAACCACGCTGAAGATCATGAACACCCAGAAATAGGCGAAAATCAGGATCGTCTTGATCATCCGGATTTCACTATAGCGGAAAACTGGGGAGCTGGGAAGATGACGCGGTTGATTTTACGGGTGTAATGTGATGAAATGACGGGCATGAAAACACCAGGACGCTTTTTCCTGAAATTCATTACAGCGATCTTCATCGCCGCCGCATTTCTCGTCGTGTCGGCCTGCGGCCCGCGAAAGATCGGATACGGCGTCCTGCTCTGGTCCCCCGACGAAACAGTCATGGAAACCGGCACGGTGCTTCCCGTCCATGAGGAGTCGCGCATCAAGACCACGTACACGGTGACGAAACCGGGAACGAAGGAAACCGTCGAAATTCCCACGTGGCGCCTGCAGTTCTTTCCGAAGGAGAAGGAAGCGGAGGCCTTCGCCGAAAAATTCGCCGCGGTGAAGGACATCTACGCCACGTCGAACCGCAGGGCCCTTCCCGTCCGCGAGAAGGCCGACCGGCTTTCCCAGCGGGTGTATCGGCTCCGGGAAAACGAGAAAATGAAGGTCCTCGAGCTGGGGACGACCCCGGCGGACGAGAACGGCCTGCAGGGGTTCTGGTACAAGGTTCTGACCGAGGAGGGGGTCAGCGGATACTGCTTCGATTACTACCTCACCGTCTTCGATGCGAAGACGAACACGGCCCTTTCCACGTCCCGGGATCCGGCAAAGGAGGCCGTCGCGGGGATGCTCTCCGCGGTCTGGAAGCCGGCGCATTTCCGGGAGATGATCGCCGAAAGGCGGGTGGACCCGGCGAAATTCAGGCCGTCTTACGGTCTTTTCTTTTCCGAGGAGCCCCGGCAGATGCGGATCGTCCTGCCTGCCGGAGCGGTGACCGTCCCGTACACGCAGATCCGGAAAACCATCGGCGACACCTTCATCGCCGAGGGAAGCGACGTGCAGCTTCAGCTCCGCGGCGGAGGATCGGAAATCGTCGTTTTCTACACCTCCGGCGGCAGCCGCCGCAGCGACATTTTCGTCGCCTTCGAATCGGAAACCGAAATCGAGGAAATCGTCGCCAGGGAACTCGAACGCCGGAAGGAGGTCCTGGCGGATTTCCTTTCCCGGGGCAGGGACCTGCGGAGCACGGCCTACGGCGAAATTTCCTTCGCGGAGGACGGCTCCTTCACGTGGCGGGACTTCGAGCGCCTCGTTCCCGCGGCGATCCCCCCGGGGGCCCGGGGATCGGGCAGGATCGAGTTCTCCGCGTTCATCGGCAGGGAAATCCGGGAGAGCTACGACGGCGTCGTGGTCTTCCGTTTCGGCGGGACGGACCGGACGGCGAATTTTCTGTACCGGTTCACCGACGGAGGCGTCCGCTTCGTCCATGTTCCGCCGGCGAACATCGAGGACAACGTGGTCCGCCGGGAGAGCATGAATTCCCTGGTGATATTCTTCTCGAACCAGTAAAAACATGGCCTTTGTCCAGCTTTCCGGAATATCGCTTGCCTTCGGCGAAAGACAGATCCTCAAGGAAGCGACCCTCAACCTGATGTCCGGCAGCCGCACGGCCCTGACCGGCGCGAACGGCAGCGGCAAAACCACGCTGATGCGAATCATCGTCGGGAACGTCCGGCCGGACGCCGGTTCCCTGATCGTTCAGAAGGACACGAAGATATCCTACCTGCCCCAGTCGGGCATCGTACACTCCGGTTCGACCCTGCTGGACGAGGCGGAAAGGGCCTTCGACGGGATCCGCTCCTACCTGGACGAAATCGACCGGATCGGGAGAAAACTCGCCGCCGCCACCGAGGAAGACGCGGAGACCCGGCGCCTCCTGGAAACCCTTCACCATCACCAGGAGCACGTGCAGGATTCCGGTTACTATTCCCGGCGGGAACGGATCGACAACGTGCTGTACGGCCTCGGTTTTTCCGCCGGGGACAGGGACCGCGCCACCGACGAGTTTTCCGGCGGCTGGCAGATGCGCATCGCCCTGGCGAAAATTCTGCTGGAAACCCCGGACATCCTGCTGCTGGACGAGCCGACGAACTACCTGGACATCGAGGCCCGGACCTGGCTCGAGGAATACCTGAAAACCTTCCCCGGCGGAGTTCTCGTGGTTTCCCACGACCGCTACTTTCTCGACGTCACCGTGAACGAGGTGGTCGAGATTTTTTCCGGACGCCTCACCCGCTACGCCGGCAATTACACGGCCTACGAGAAGCGGCGGGAATCGGAACTCGCGGCGCTGAAGGAAAGCTACCGGATCCAGCAGGAGGAAATCGCCCGGCAGGAGGAATTCATCCGCCGGTTCCGGTACAACGCGTCGAAGGCCGCCATGGTGCAGAGCCGGATCAAGCAGCTGGAGAAGATCGTTCCCATCGAGATACCGGAAAGCATGAAGCGGATGCATTTTTCGTTTCCCGAGCCACCCCATTCGGGACGGAGGATCCTGTCCGTGGAGGGAGTGACGAAATCCTATTCCTCCGTCCCCGTGCTGAAGGACCTCTGCTTCGACCTCGAGCGGGGAGACAAGCTCGTCGTTGCAGGCCGGAACGGGGCCGGAAAGTCCACGCTGCCGCGGATTCTCGCGGGCGCGGACCATTCATTTTCCGGCCGGGTGGAGTACGGGGCCGGCGCCCGGATCGGGTACTTCGCCCAGGAGCAGGACGAA
>CAZGUL010000418.1:0-2725 GCA_964529055.1 uncultured Spirochaetaceae bacterium | reverse complement strand
GGTTTCGTAAAACGCCCGTTTTTCCGTTTCGCCGTCGTAGAGCTGCCACAGCTCCGCGCCCCGCCGCCAGGCGTCCAGAAAACCCTGCCGGCCCACGAGGGTGACCTCCACGGGAACCCAGAGGGTGCCGTCCACCGGAAGGCCCATGGTCCGGTCCGGATGGAGGTCCCGGAAGTTCCGGCTCTCGATCCTCGTATTGAAGGCCACGTAGATGTGTCCCGGCACCGTGATGAAGCCGGTTTCCACCCCGACGCTCTCCAGGATGCTGGCGAAAAGCACGGTAAGGTCGTCACAGTCCCCGGTGATGCGCCGCAGGGTGTCCCGGGGCAGGCTGATGGAATCCACAAGCGCCTTGCCGGCCTGGGCCTTCGTGAAGGGTGATGTCGGATCGGCCTGGTACAGGAGGCCGAGTTCGGTGAGGGCCGCGTATACCTGCATGGCGATCTGCATCGGTTCGCTGTAATCTCCGAGGACCTCTCCCTTCGCGGCCTGGCGGATGAAGCTTGCGTAGTTCCGCAGGGCGCTGTCCGCGGGGGTGATGAATGCCCCGACCTTGCGGTCGTCGTCCCAGGTGATGGCCGTCTTGTCCTGAAGATCGTAGGAAACCGAATGGCGCTGTTCCGCCGCCCGCCCGCGGGACTTGTAGGTGGTCACGATTTCCCCCGTCAGGGGCGTTATTCCCTCGGTGCGGAACACTTCCTGGTTGAACGATACCGGGAGCCCCACCTTCCGCGTTTCCCCGGGATCGAGGCGGGGTATCTTCACCGCGGGGGACGGACCGTCCATGTATCCCGCCTGGAAGAAGGCGATTTCCACGTCGGTGACGGCCGTGCGCTCGGTGTTGGTCACCGTGACCTGGACGGCCGGGTTCGCCGCGTAATAGCTCTGCATCGCGCTGAAAAGCGGCGGAAGGTTCGATTCCCCGATCCGCAGGCTCCGTATCAGGCTGCGGGCGGAATCCGGGTCTTCCCCGAACCGGTAGGAGGCGGAAAATCCGAGGCCGAACAGGAACCCGTCGAAATCCGAAAGACCGCTGAAAGACTTCAGGTACCGGACGCCCGGCTGGATCTCGATGGCCAGGTTGTAGGACGGTATCAGGGCGATTTTTCCCCCCGCCGCCGCCGTCAGGTTAAGGGCGCCCACGCTGCCCCCGGCCACCATGTCGGGAAACACGGACTGGCTGACCCCCGCCTGGGCCTGGAGACCCAGCTCGAAGGTGCGGGCGAACCGGTTTACGTACGCCAGGCCCGCGGTCCCGTACCAGTGGCTGTGGTCCCACTTGGAGGGGTCCGTCGTGTCGGTGCTGTCCACCGTGATGAGGCCGCCCTGCAGAAAAGGCTGCAGGACCGGCATCGGCCGGATCGGCACCCGGAGACTGAGGGCGAAGTCCACCGCGGTGTAATCGGTCCTCCGTCCCCCGAAGGGCGTCAGATGCTGGTATTCGACCCCCAGGGCCAGGGGAAACCGGTAATACTCGTTGAGATCCGCCTCACCCTGCGGCGCCTGCGCCGGGGAACTCACGGCCGTAAACGCGAAAAGGGCGAAAAGAACCAGGGATTTCATCCGTTCCATGCGAACCTCCTCAGGGAACGAGCTTTATCGTGTACACCGCGCCGGCCTGACCGGTGACGTACAGGTACTCCCGGTGGACGGCGAGCCGCAGGGCCGCGCTGGGGGTGGGAAGGCTGAACACCGGCGTCGGCGCCCGCGGGTCGCTGATGTCCCACATCTGCACCCCCGCGGCGCCCTTCGCGACGTAGGCGTAACTGCCCCGGACGACCACGTCCAGGGCCCCCGCCCCGCCCAGGGGCCCGGTTACGGACGCCACGGCCCCGGTCCACGACGCGGCGCCGGAAACGTCGAACACAAAGAGACCGGCCGTCTCGTCCGCGGCGAGGACGTAATTGTCCTTCACCGCCACGGCGACGATCTTGTCCCCCGCGCCGGCCCGGTCGCCGTAGCCGCTCACGGCCCGCGGCCATTTGGGGTCCGAGATGTCCACCACCCGGAGGCCGGCCTCCGAGGCGGCGACGAAGGCCAGGTTGCCCCGCACTTCCACGTCCGGCGCGGCGTAGAAGGTGTTCGGCTGGACCTGGATGGTGCTGATGATCGGCAGGGTTCCGTCCCACGAGAGATCCACCACGTGGAGCCGTGATCCGGAGGTCGTGAGGACGGCGTAATTGCCGGTTATGTCGATTCCCATTGCGTACCCGCCGGCCAGCGAAACGTACCAGGGAGGAACCGCGGCCGGGGAGGCGGGATTCGTGATATTCATCGGCGCTATGCCCGCCCGCTCGGCGGCCCAGAACGCGAAGTCTCCCGCGGCCTTCACCCGGTAGGGCGAATAGCTGTACGGCGAACCGAGGAGGGACGGAGCCGCGGGATTCGCGAGTCCCAGCACGGAGAGGGTCCAGTCCGACCCGTACGCGGCGACGTGCAGGTGGTCCCGGACGACGTTCAGGTTCAGGGCCCCCGGTATTCCGGAAAGGGTGTTCACCAGGCTCGCCGAGCCGGCGCCGGCCACCCCGTATATGTAGACCCCGTAGTCCCGCCCGCCGGAGATGAACGCGTACGAACCGGACACGGAGATGCCCGCCGATTCGCCGGGAACGGTGTACACCTGTTTTACCTCCAGGGAGGACGGGTTGGAGACGTCCACCACGGCGAATCCCAGGCCGCCCAGGGTGACGTAGGCCTTGTCTCCCGACAAGGCGAACATACCGGG
>CAZGUL010000417.1:0-2744 GCA_964529055.1 uncultured Spirochaetaceae bacterium | reverse complement strand
GAAAACGGCATCGACATCCCCAACGTCAACACCATAATAATCGACCGTGCCGACATGTACGGAATTTCCCAGCTGTACCAGCTCCGCGGCCGGGTAGGAAGATCCGACAGACTCGCCTACGCGTATTTGTTCTACCCCGAAGTCAGGGCCCTGTCGGAAATCGCGATGAAACGTCTCCAGATCATTTCCGACAACACCGAGCTCGGTTCCGGATTCAAGATCGCCATGAAGGACCTGGAGGTCCGCGGAGCCGGCAACCTTCTCGGCCGGGAACAAAGCGGCGACATCATGAGCGTAGGTTTCGACATGTACCTCCGGCTCCTTGACGAGGCCGTCCGGGAGCTCGAAACCGACAAGGAGGATACGCCACCCGAAGTCTACCTCGAGCTGGAATATACCGGCTACATCCCCGAGAGTTACATCGACGAACCCGAGGAAAAGATGGAGGTCTACAAAAAGATCGCCTCCATCAGCGCAGACGGGGAACTCGAGAGCGTGACCGCCGAGCTTATGGACCGTTTCGGACCTCTCCCCGATGAAGTTTCCAGTCTCCTGTGCCTGGCGGAAATCAGGATCATGTGCCGGAGACTGTACATTTCCTCCCTCAAGGAGAGACGGGGAGTGCTGGAAGTGGAGTTCGCAAAGGTCGCGAGAATATCCGTAAACCGCATTCTGTCCCTGATTCGCGACGGCAGGGGCACGGTGCGGCTCGACCCGAAACGGCCCCAGGTTCTCATCATGGACACCACCGCGGTGGGGCTGAAGGAAAAAAGCGAATTCATCCGGGACCGCCTGTCGGTCCTCCTTTAGGAGCACGCATGGAAGAGTTCGGGCACATCCGGAGCTTCGTCCGCCGCCAGGGGAAAATGACGCCCGCCCAGAAAGAGGCCTACGAATCGCTGAGGAACGCATATGTCATTCCATCCGACGAGAGGAAAATCCTGGACCTGGACGAACTTTTTCCCGGAAAACCGAAGCGCATAGTCGAGATCGGTTTCGGCATGGGCCGGGCAACGGCGATAATCGCGTCGGAAAATCCGGAAACGGCCTACATCGGAATCGAGGTTCACACGCCGGGAGTCGGCAAGCTGCTGTGGGAAATCCGGGAACGGAAACTCGGCAACATACGGATCCTGCACGACGATGCGGTGCCGGCTCTCCGGGAAATGGTGCCGGCCGAATCCCTGGACGGAATTCATGTCTTCTTCCCCGATCCCTGGCCGAAAAAACGACACCACAAGAGACGTCTTCTGTCGCCGGAATTTGCCGGCCTCGCCGCCGGCAGACTGAAGACGGGCGGGTACATGTACGTCGTCACGGACTGGGATGATTACGCGGAGAGCATCCTCCATGTCCTGGAGGAGACGAAAAGCCTGAAAAACCCCCATGACGGTTTCGCGCCGGCCCAGTCCTGGAGACCTCTGACGGCTTTTGAGCGCAAGGGCCGCGACGCGGAGCGGCCCATACGGGAAATCCTGTTTCTGAAGCGCTAATAGTACCTGATGATGACGTAAACCGTGGACAACGCGAGGCTGACCAGGGTAAAGAGAATACCGTAGCGGGTGAACTCGAAAAACGTGATGCGGTACCCGCTTTTCGTGGACAATCCGGCGGCGACCACGTTCGCCGAGGCGCCGACCAGGGTTCCGTTTCCCCCGAGACACGCGCCGAGCGAAAGCGACCACCAGAGGGGCAGGGCGGCCTCCCTGCCCACGGAGCCGGCGATGTCCTGGAGCAGAGGTATCATCGTGGCCACGTAAGGAATATTGTCCACAACGGCGGAAAAAATGCCGGATGCCCAGATCACGACCACGGAGGTCAGCCTCAAATCGCCCCGCGTAAGGCCCATCAAAAGCCGGGCCAGGACTTTGATGACTCCCAGCTCCACCAACCCGCCGACTAATATGAAAAGCCCGACGAAGAAAAAAATGGTGCCCCATTCCACGTCGCGGTAATACTCGTCCAGTTCGTGTTTTCCCGTCAGCAGCAGAAGAACCGAGGCCCCCAGCAGGGCGATTGACGAGGCTTCCAGCTTCAGGGCTCCGTGAAAAAGAAAGCCCGTCACGACGAAGGCGAGGACCGCGAGACTCTTTACGAGCAGCGGAACGTTCTCGATGGATTTGGATTCGTCGAATTCCATTATCCTCGCCTTTCTTTCATTCGAAACGACAAGCTTTTTCCGGAAAAGAAAGTATATCATCACACAGAAAACGGCCAGATTGAGCAGGATGAGCGGCCCCAGATTCGTGAGAAAGGCGGCGAAATCGATTTTCGCGGCGCTTCCGATCATGATGTTCGGAGGGTCCCCGATCAGCGTGGCGGTTCCTCCAATATTGGAAGCCGCGGCCTCCGCGATGATGAAAGGAACCGGCGAAATTCCGAGTTCAACCGCTATCAGTATCGTTACGGGAGTGAGGATGAGGATCGTCGTTACGTTGTCGAGAAAAGCGGACAAAACGGCGGTTACCAGGGACAGAATTATAAGAATGCGGACGGGATCTCCCCGGGCGATCTTTGCCGCCTTTATGGCCACGTACTGGAAAAGTCCCGTCGTCTTCGTGATTCCGACGATGATCATCATGCTTACCAGAAGAAAAACCACATTCCAATCGACGGCCCGGAACGCCTCCTCCTGACCGATGACGTGGATGACGATGAAAATCGCGCCGCCCAGAAGGGCGACGATGGTCTTGTTGACCAGCTCGGTGGATATCAGAACATACGCCGTGAGAAAAAGTCCCAGG
>CAZGUL010000416.1:0-2752 GCA_964529055.1 uncultured Spirochaetaceae bacterium | reverse complement strand
CCAGAAAGTTCCCCTGGGCTACGGAATCGACGGGGATGGGAACCTCACCGAGGACCCCAAGGCCATCCGTTACGGCGGTGCCCTCCTCCCCCTGGGAGGCACCGACATCATGTCGGGTTACAAGGGCTACGGCCTCGCGCTGCTGGTGGACATCCTCTGCGGAGTTCTCTCCGGCGCCGCCTTCGGCGCGGACGTGGGCAGTCCCGTCGCGACGTCCGGCGACCCGACCAATATCGGTCATTTTTTCATGGCCGTCGACATCGGTGCCTTTCGCTCACCCGGGGACTTCGGCAGGGACATGGACACGCTGATCGGGCAGCTCGCCGGGGCGGCGAAGGAGCCGGGACGGGACCGCATCTACATCCACGGCGAAAAGGAATTCGAAACCCGGGATTTTTACCTGAAAAACGGGATCGGCCTGCCGGAGGCGGTGGTGGAGGTCCTCAAGGCGAAGGGTGAGGAAACCGGGGTCCCGTTCGACGTGAAACCCGTCAGCTGATCCCGCACAGGTCGACGACGCTCCCGAGGAGGGCTAGGGTCCCGAGTTCCAGGTGCCGTTTTTCGGCCCATTCCTCCGGGGTGTGGCTCCTGCCGTCCCTGCAGGGGATGAAGATCATCCCCACGGGACAGAGGTACGCCATCTGGTTCATGTCGTGCCCCGCCCCGCTGGAAAGCTCCATGCAGGCCGGGGCGGCCGACCGGCAATTGCGGGCGACGATGTCCCGCATTTTCGCGTCCATGATGACGGGCCGGGTCGTGGACAGGACCTGAAACCGGGGGAGGACATCCCGCTTCGCGGCGATTTCCTCGCACCGCTCCCGGAACCTCCGCGCGGCGTCATCGATCCGCCGGCCGTCCAGCGCGCGGATTTCCGCGTTTGCCTCCGCCGTCCGGGCCACCACGTTCGCCGCGTTGGGGATCACCGTGATTTTCCCCACCGTGCCCACCATTCCGTCCTCGTTCCGGCACAGGGACTCCAGGGCGAGCACCGCTTCCGCGGCGGCGGCCAGGGCGTCCCGGCGCACGGCCATCGGCGTGGTGCCCGCGTGGTCGGCCCGGCCCGTGAATTCCGCGAGCATTCTCGTGATGCCCACGATTCCCGTCACGATGCCCAGGTCCATTCCCGCCTTTTCCAGCACGGGGCCCTGCTCGATGTGGAGTTCCAGCGCGCCGGACAAACCGCCGGGCGCCACGCGGGCCTCCCCGATCCGGGCCGAATCCCCGCCCGCCTCGTCGATGGCCCCGGCGAGGGTCCTTCCGGACGGGTCCTTCAAGGCCAGCATTTCCGGGGAGAGATTGCCCGCCATGGCCTTGCTTCCCACCGTGGAAACCCCGAAATCCGTGGGTTCCTCCGCCGTGAAGTCCACGATCCGCAGCGTCCGGGGCGGACGGGCGCCGGCCGTCGTTATGACCCGCGCGGTCTCCACCGCGGCCAACACCCCCGCGATGCCGTCGAACCGGCCGCCGTTAAGCACGGTGTCCGTGTGGGAGCCGACAAGGAGAGGCGCGAGCCCGGGGTCGGTCCCCGGCAGGTCCCCGATAAGGTTCGCCGCCGCGTCCATCCTCACCGAAAGGCCGGCTTCCTCCATCCAGCCCCGGACGATCTTCCGGGCCTCCCGGTACTCCTGCGTGAAAGCGCGGCGGGTCCATCCGTCCCGGGAAGGGTCCCGGAAGCCGGACAAAACTTCAATGCCCTTCCAGAGCCTGTCTCCGTCGGGGACCAGTTTTTCCTTTTCCATTCCGGGAATCATAGACCCGAATCGGCGGCGTTTCAACCGGAAAAAAATTGACAGATTCCCGATTTTCCTGTATAAATATTTCGGAATAGCGTTCCGCAATAAGGTACGAGGTGCCCGTGAATACCGAAACAATTTTCCCCCGTCTTGATCCCCTTCTGAATCCCCGGTCCATCGCCGTGGTGGGCGCGTCGGAAAACCGCGGACCCGGGCGGCAGGTCATCGAAAACCTCCGCCAGCTCGGGTTCTCCGGCGGACTTTATCCGGTCAATCCGAAATACGAGACCGTGCTGGGGCTCCGGTGCTACCCGTCCCTGACGGCCCTCCGGGAAGGCGGCATCAGTCCCGACCTGGCCGCCATCGTTCTCGGCAGGGACGCGATCATACCCACCCTGAAGGAAGGCGCCGGGGCCGGGATCAAGGCCGCCTGGGCCTTCGCCAGCGGATTCGGTGAAGCCGGGGACGAAGGCAAAAACCTGCAGCGGGAGCTCCTCCGGGTCTGCAGGGAAAACAACATATTGTTCTGCGGGCCCAACTGCGTGGGTTTCCTCAATCCGACGGCAGGCGCGGGGGCCTACAGCGCCCCGGCCCCCCGGACCATCACGCCCGGGCCGGTGGGGATCGTCGCGCAGAGCGGTTACCTCTGCATCGCCCTGGCCAATTCCGGGCGGCAAATCGGCATCAGCACCCTGTGCTCCACCGGGAACGAGGCGGTCCTGGACGCGGCGGATTACATCGCCCACCTCGTGACGGACCCCGCGACCCGGGTCATCATCGCTTTTATAGAACAGTTCAGGCACCCGGAGAAACTCGCCGCCGCGGCCCGCATGGCGGAGGAGAAGGGAAAACCGGTCATCGTGCTGAAGGTGGGACGTTCCGAACTCGCCCGCAGCGCCACGGCCGCCCACACGGGGGCCCTCGCGGGGGCCGACGACGTCCAGGACGCCCTGTTCCGGAAACTCGGCATCATCCGGGTGGACGACCTGGAAGAGCTGCTGGAGGCCGCGGAGCTGTTC
>CAZGUL010000415.1:0-2773 GCA_964529055.1 uncultured Spirochaetaceae bacterium | reverse complement strand
GCCTCGGGAGAGGGCTCACCCCTGCGTATCCGCGCCTCCAGGGCGACCAGGCCGTCCGCGAGGGGGTCACCCGCGCCGGACAGGGTGGCCAGGGGCTGGCTGAGTTTCGAACCGTCACGGTAGAGGGCGACGGCCTTCAGCATCGTCTTCCAAGCCAGGGTGTAAGCGCCCTTGACGTCCGCCACCGACGCGGAATTGGGCATGTTGATGGTTTTCGAGATCGCGCCGGACACGAAGGGCTGTACCGCGGCCATCATGCCGATGTGGGCTTCCCACGGGATCGACCGCGTGGAAGTCCGCCCGGACGGGTTGGCGGTGTCGAAGACCGGAAGATGTTCGGGCTTCAGGAACGGAGCGCCTTCGAGGCCGAGGGTGCCGGTGACGTAAACGTCAGTTTCATCGATTTCCTTCGGGGAAAAACCCACGGCCCGGAGAAGGCTGAATCCTGGTGCCATCCAGGAGGTCTCGGGCAGGCCGAGCTTTTTTTCCATGAATTCCGGTGAAAACAGGGAGGGATTGACGGCGGACTCCAGCGAAAACGCGTTGGCCAGGGCGCCGTTTATCTTTTCGATCTCTTTTTTGCCGAAGCCCTTCGCTTCCAGGGCTTTGGCGGTTATCGGCCCGGTTTCCGGCAGTTTTCCCCTGCCGGCGCAGTACGCGACGATCTCCCGGACCGCGTCGGCGGGATACCCGAGCTTTTTCAGGGCCGGCGGGATCGACTGGTTGATGATCTTGAAGGAGCCTCCGCCGGCGAGTTTCTTGTACTTCACCAGGGCGAAATCCGGCTCTATGCCGGTGGTGTCGCAGTCCATGACGAGGCCGATCGTTCCGGTGGGGGCGATGGCCGTCACCTGGGCGTTCCTGAAACCGTGTTTTTCCCCGAGATCCACGGCCCGGTCCCACGCGCCGCAGGCGGCGGCAAGAAGATCGGCGGGGCACGTCCCGGGGTCTATTCCCCGGGGCGGAATCGCGAGCTTCTCGTAGTCACCCGCCGGCGCGTTGTACGCCGCCCGCCGGTGGTTCCGGACGACCCGCAGCATGTGTTCCTTGTTTGCCTCATAGCGGGCGAAGGGGCCCTTGTCCCTTGCGATGAGGGCGCTCATCGCGTAGGCCTCCCCGGAGAGCTGGGCCGTCAGGGCGGCGGCGACGCCCTTCCCTTCCTCCGACGCGTAGGGCAGTCCCATCACCATCAGCAGAGTGCCCAGGTTCGCGTAGCCCAGCCCGAGGGTTCTGTAGTCGTAGCTCTTGCGGGCGATGGCCCTGCTGGGAAACTGGGCCATGACGACGCTGATTTCCAGGACCAGGGTCCAGAGCCGGATCGCGTGCAGGTAGTCGTCGGTCCGGAAGACACTCTTCTCCCTGTCGTAGAAGGCCAGCAGGTTCAGGGACGCCAGGTTGCAGGCCGTGTCGTCCAGAAACATGTATTCCGAGCAGGGATTGGACGCCCGGATTTCCCCGTCCGCGGCGCAGGTGTGCCAGTCGTTGATGGTAGTGTGAAACTGCAGGCCCGGGTCCGCGCACTGCCAGGCGCTCCGGGATATTTCGTCCCACAGCCGCCGGGCCTTGATGGTTTTCATGATCCGGCCGTCGGTCCGGGCGGTCAGATTCCAGTCCCCGTCCTCCAGCACCGCCCGCATGAACTCGTCGGTTATCCTTACGGAATTGTTCGAGGACTGGCCGCTCACCGTGTTGTACGCCTCGTCGGTCCAGTCCGTGGTGAATACGGAGGGTTCGCCGGGATCGACGCCCTGCCGGAGCAGTCTCACGTACTGGTAGAGGTAGGCCGAGGGGACGCCGTCCCGCAGGGCCGCCGAGAGCGCCGTTCCGAGAAGGCCGTTCACCGCCGGATCGAACCGGGCCTCCCCGCCGTCCGTGAAGGCCTGGGCGGCCCGGGAAATCGCCATGACATGCCTGCGGATCAAAGCGCTGCCGGAAGCCATGGACGCAACCTTGTACTCCTCCCGTGCCTTCCACAGGGTGTAGGTCTCGATGTCCGGGTGGTCCGCGTCCAGGGTCACCATTTTCGCGGCCCTGCGGGTGGTGCCGCCGCTTTTTATCGCCGAGGCCGACCGGTCGGCTATCTTCAGGAAGGAAAGAAGCCCCGACGAAACGCCTCCGCCGCTCAGGGGTTCGAACTCCCCCCGCAGCTTGGAGAAGTTGCTGCCCGTACCGGAACCGTATTTGAAAAGCCGCGCCTCCCGGTTCACCAGGTCCATGATGCCGCCCTCGTTGACCAGGTCGTCCTCCACGTCCAGGATGAAGCACGCGTGGGGCTGGGGCCGCGCGTAGGCGCTTTCCGATTTCCTCACCTCTCCGGTGGCGGGGTCCACGTAATAGTGGCCCTGGGGCGGCCCCTCGATGCCGTAGGCCTCGTAAAGCCCCGTGTTGAACCATTGGGGGGAATTCGGCGCGGCCATCTGGTCGGCGAGCATCCGGACCGTCTCGTCGTAGAAGGCCGCCGCGTCCTCGGGGGTGTCGAAGTAACCGGACCTTTCCCCCCAGGCGCGCCAGGTGTGGGCAAGACGGTGAAACACCTGCCGGGCGTCGGTTTCCCCGCCGGTCCTGCCGTCCGGCATCGGAACACCCGCCCGGCGGAAATACTTCTGCGCCAGGATGTCGGCGGCGATCTGGGACCACGAGGACGGCACGACGACCCCTTCACGCCGGAAAATGACCTTGCCGTCCGGGTTCTTGATCTCCGAGAGCCTTTTTTCCCAGACGATGCCGTGATACGGGTCCTGGCCCGCCTTCGTGAATCTGCGTTCGATTTTCA
>CAZGUL010000414.1:0-2789 GCA_964529055.1 uncultured Spirochaetaceae bacterium | reverse complement strand
GAAGTCCCGGAAAATCCCGGGGCTTATCAAGGGAAGGGTTGCCCAGGATTCGTAGAGGTTGACTCCCGCCCCCGTTTCGGAGATGTTCCGCGCATGCACGATGGAGAGTTCCGTCGTTTTTTCCAGCAGCGCGTGGACCCTTTCGGGGGCCTGGACGATGTCCATCATCAGGGCTTCAAAACCGCGCAGTTCGACCGCCTGGGAAAAAGGCCCCCCGACGCAGGCGTAGACAATCGTTTCCCCGCCGATTGCGTCGACGACTCTCCTGCACGCTTCGACCATCAGTCCGAGCCTGTTGTGTCTGCCCGGGGACGGAACCCTCAGCGCCCGCGCATCGAGGGGATCCATTCCGAGAAGGGGATGGCCGGATATGGCGGGGATGGATTTGTCATCGAACCTTTTTACGACGCAGCCGAACGCCTCGGCTTCGATGTTGTAGATGTCGATTCCCACGGTTACCAGGTCGTGGCCGTAGGCGCGGTAGGAAGTGACGGCCGCTTCGGCCATGAGGCCGGCATCGGAGCCGGCTCGGGACGGCGTCGTTCCGATAACCGCGGCGCCGTGTTCGTAGATCGAGGGGACAAAGGGAGTCCGGTCCGGCGGCCGTCCGCCGAAAACCCTTTCCATGCGTTCTCGTGAAGTCATCCGCAAACCTCCGTGTCCGTCATCCCGGGAAAAATATGGCGTTCAGGCCCATGGACATGCCCGGCAGGAAAAGGACAAGAACCGTGACCAGGATCAGAACCATCAGAAAAGGCAGGAGGGCCCGCACGCTTTTTTCCAGAGGTATGTCTGCGATGCAGCTCGAGATGAAGAGAAACGAACCCACCGGAGGCGTTATGGCGCCGAGCTGCATCGCGATGACGACGAATACGCCGAAGTGTATCGGATCGAAGCCCATGGCGGTGCCGGCCGCGAGGGCCGGCGCCGCGAACATCGCGATCAGCACCGGGGGATCCAGAAAACATCCCAAGACGAGGAGAAAGAGCATGATCAGTAGCGATGCGAGATGCCTGTTTCCCACGCTGTCGACCGCGAAGGAAATCAGCACGTTCTGAAACTGGAGCCTGACCAGAATGTTGCCCAGGACTCCCGCCATGGCGATGGTTATCATGACCACGGCGGTCATTATTGCGGAGTCGAGGACAATTTTCGGCAGCTTTTTCGCCGTCAGTTCCCGGGAAAAGAAGAAACCGTAAACCAGGCCGTACAGGCTGGCTATGATTCCCGACTCGGTGGGGGTGAAAACGCCGAAAACGATTCCCAGCAGGATGATGAGCGGCATGACGAGGGCCAGAATGGATTTCTTCATGCTGCGAAGAAGAAATACCGGATCGAAGGGAATCGTCGGGAAATCGTATTTCCTGATGCGGTAGAAAACCGCGTGAACGATCATGAGTCCGAAGCCGATGAGGACTCCGGGAATGAAGCCCCCCAGGAAGAGCCTTCCGACGGATAAATCCGTGTAATAGGCGTACATGATCATCGCGATGCTCGGGGGGATGATGGGGCCGATGACCGCCGACGAAGCGGTCACGGCGACCGCGTAATCCCGTTCATAGCCCTGCTTTACCATGGCGGGAATCAGCACCGAACCTATGGCGGAGGCGTCCGCCGCGCCGGATCCCTGGATCCCCGCGAACAGCATGGAGGAAACGATGTTCACGTGCCCCAGGCCGCCTTTGAATCGCCCCACCAGGGCGTTGGAGAATTCCACGATCCTGTCGGTTATCTTCGCCTCCATCATGATGTTTCCGGCAAGGATGAAAAAGGGTATCGCCATCAGGCTGAACGAGTCGATGCCGCCGAAAACCCGGATGATCATGATGGAGAACGGAAGGTCCAGGACCTTCATGAAGACGATGGACGTGATCAGCGTGGCCGCGAATACCGGCACCCCCGCGAAGATGAGTCCAATGAGAAGAATGAAAATCAGCATGACGTACATCAATTCGGATGTCCTTTATGAACCCGTCGTGTCGGTGCACCCGGGGGGCTGCGCGAACGGGTGTCCCTTGTACAGGCAGATGAGAAGATATTCCATCAGGATCAGGCATCCGCCGACGGGAATCGCCGCGTAGAAGTATGCGATGGAGAGGGACAGGGACTGGATCACCGTATTGCGGTTGTCCATGACCCGCATCGTTCCGAAAAGGATCAGGATAATCAGGGCGGAGATGACGAGGATCTCCGTGACGACGGAGATGATCCTGATCCACCCCGCGGGGACATATTTGTTCAGAAGATAATCCATTTTGAGGTGCGATCCGTATTTCACCCCGACGCTCGCGGACAGAAGCACAAGCCAGATGTTGAGATACCGCATGATCTCGTCCACCCAGCTCAGCGCGTTTATCCCGGGGGTGTAACGCATGAATATCTGCACCGCCCCGATCGAGACGATGAAACCGAATATGCCGACAATGACGATCAGCCGCACGCGGTCGATCAGACTGTACATTTTCCTGAATCTTTCCGGATTCACGGCTTTTCCTTGCAGTACGGGCCCGCGGAGAGTTCCGGATCCCCAGCTCCTCTCCGCGAACCTCTGGCTGTCGTGCGAAGCTCTTCGGGGTTTACCGGATCGCCGTCAGCTTGCCGATGAAGTCCGCCCATTCGGGACCTCGCGCCTTGAATGAGTCCATCATGGGAGCGGTGAGCCTTTTGAACTCGCCGATGTCCCTGACCTCGTTGACCTTGACCCCTTCGGCGATCATCTTCTGCAGCGAAGCCTGCTGGGCTTCCAGGTCGATTTTATTCTGGTAGGCCGCAGCTTTCCGCGCCGTGTC
>CAZGUL010000413.1:1689-2817 GCA_964529055.1 uncultured Spirochaetaceae bacterium | reverse complement strand
GCGGCCGCCGCGGACCGGGTTTTCGCCCGGCACGGGCTCGCGAGGCCCCATTCCCTGGGCCACGGACTGGGCATTCAGGTGCACGAAGCACCGTACCTGCGGTCCTCTCCGGAAAAGGACGCCGTTCTGCGGCCCGGCATGGTTTTCACGCTGGAACCGGGCCTCTACGATCCGGAAGCCGGCGGCGTGCGGCTGGAAAACGACATCCTGATAACAGAAACGGGGCGGGAGGTCCTCACCACATCCCGGATTCTGCACATATAAAAGTCCCGTCCTCCCGGACAAAGACGTCCATCCTCCCGCCCCCGGAACCGTAAAAACGGTGATACCCCCGCGGCAGATTCCCGGGACGCAGAAAACCGTCGGTCCCCGTCCCGGCCGGGGGCTGCAGCAGGTTTCTCCCGAACCACGATCCCGGGGGAGCGGCGAAAACGACCGGGAACACCGGCAGCCTTTTTATCATGTCCGCCCGGAAAACGAAACCGGCAAGGCCGGCGGCAATGGCGTCCCCGTTCAGAAACCAGGGATTTCCCTCCCCCCGGAGAACGGTTTCGGCGAAGAACCGGGCAAGATTGAATTCCCCGAGAGGAAATCCGGCCGCGTGGAGCCTGAGGGAGAAATCCGCGGCGAAACCGTTCTCCCAGCTCACCTCCACCTCTCCGCAGGGACCCACGTTCCGGGGGAACAGGCCGCCGGCGGGAAGGAAGAAATCGTCCCGTTCCCCGGAGACAAGCCGGGCGGACAGGGGTACCGGATTATCCAGGGGGACTTCCATCGCCAGAGTCCCCGCTCCCGGAGCGGAATACGCATGGAGAATTCCGCCCCCCGGTCCGGGAAAATCGACGCGGAACGCAGTTTCCCCGAAAACCGGAAGAACGGCGGCGGGAAGGGGAGGAAATCTTACGGTGATTTCCGCGGTTTCTCCGGGGGCGAAGACGCAGCCCGCGAGGACGAACACGGACAACAGGATCATGCCCTCAAATACGGGTCCGATTTTCCGTGTGCTTCATGTCCTCCCGGTAAATTTCGCGGATTCCGGCCAGAATGTCCCGATATTCCCGGGTCGCGTAATCCGGATACGTCCACGGCAGGACCTGAAAATCCTTTCTCGTGTACTGAAGGGTGAGC
>CAZGUL010000413.1:0-1679 GCA_964529055.1 uncultured Spirochaetaceae bacterium | reverse complement strand
ATTGTCCTTCGTCGTGGCAAGGACGAAACGGCTCAGATTCAGGATGCCCGGATCGAGATTGACCGTCCTTTGTCCCCCGACGGCGTATTTTTCCTCCAGGTCGTTGGTGAGTGTCTTGATCTCCGCCAGCGATTCGGGGGAGACGAGCCGGCGGAAACACACGAATCGCCGTGAAAGGTTTCGGCCCATCTCCGGGCGGTAATAGTCCGTATAGGCGAAGGAAAGGATCGGGCTGGCGTAATCGATGGGGCCGAAGAGGGCTTCGAGTTCCCTGTCGGCGGCTTCGGCCGGCAGCGTTTCGGAGAGAAGTTCGGCGACCACAAGCTTCCACGGAGCGAAGTTTTCAATGACACCCATCGTTTTCCTCGTTGTCTATTTCGGTATTTTATCGCATAATAACCCCGTATGGAAGGTAAAGCCGGTTTCGCCCCCCTGCTGCAGGAAACCCTGGGACGCTATCGTGATCATCTCGACAAGACCGGCCTTCCCGCGTTGAAGGACCAGGTCAGGATCCTGTACACCGCATTCAGCGCGATCCGCAACGTTCTGCTGAAAAAGGCCCTGATACACGAGGACCCGTATAAAAACGACACGAAGATTTCCGAAATTTCCACTCCGCCGGACACTCCTTACCTGGAATCCGAAAAAACGGACCAGATGAGCGTGCGCCTGTCCATGTTCGAATCCCAGCTCGACTTCCTTCTCAACTACTACCAGTTCAGCACCGAATTCCTCGACATGACGCGGATCAAACTTCTCGTGTCGCTTCTGCGGTACATATCCTGGGAGCAGCTCAGCGAAACCACCCAGGACATGACCACACGGGGCCTGGCGGAGTACGTCGGCAGGATCAAAAGAGGCGCGGACGCCCTGTCCGTGGGGATCATAAACGACTCCCTTGAGCAGATAAAGAAATACACCCGGCAGTGCCTCGGGGGGCTCAGGGACCTCGCCGAATTCCAGAAAGAGGCCTACAAACTCGAGGTGCGCCTCGGAATCACCGACACGATGGGGATCGTCCCCGAACGTGCCGTGTCCGGCAGGGAGGACGTTCTCAGGCAGATCAGGAAACGGTTCGCGGCGGAATTCCCGGGGAAACCGTTCTATCCGGAACTGATCCATGAAATCATCGACGAGGATCACGGCCCGAACGGCGGGGAGCTCAGGAACGCCGTCCTCGCGAAACTGACGGTCAAGGAAACGAAAAGCGGTCCCGCCTCGCAGCAGGTGTCGTTTTCCGCGATGCTCCTGGACGCGATACGCTCACTGGCGGCGGCGTCGCGTTACCTGGAGGAAGCGTCGCAGAAACTTTCGGACAACAACATTCTTCTGCAAAGCCGGAAGATGTCGCTGTTCGAACGCCTGAAAAAATGGCTGGGGGGCATGCACCTGGGCAAGAACAGCGCCCTCACGTACGAGGTCGAATATTTCGACATAACTACCTCCTCGTCGAAGCGGGAGCCCATACCATTCGAGGCTTTCATCGAGGATGTGCGGAAGCACGCGCGAATGTACGGCGGCATCATGTCGAAGGCCGGAACCTTGTACCGGAAAATGGAGATGGCCGGCGAAAGCCAGCTCGACGCCTTCCTGGGAAAACACATGGAAGAGTTGAACGTCATGTTCCGGCGTCTGGAGGCCCTGGACGCGTTTTTCAAGCGGTCCGTCGACAACGATCA
>CAZGUL010000412.1:0-2849 GCA_964529055.1 uncultured Spirochaetaceae bacterium | reverse complement strand
AGGTCCGCTCTTTCCGGATCCGACGACTGGACCATGAGATTGTGGGATGTCGGGAACGGAGAGACTGTGAGGACGTTCAAGGGACATACATTCTGGATCAAGTCCGTCGCGTTTTCTCCCGACGGAAGACTCGCGCTTTCCGGATCGGGTGACAAGACCCTCAAATTGTGGGACGTTGCCGGGGGAAAACATATCCGGACATTCAAAGGCTATTCCGACGGCGTCGGCGCGGTCGCGTTTTCCCCCGACGGAAGGCGCGCGCTTTCGGGGTCGGGGGATAAAATCCTCAAACTGTGGGACATTGCGACGGGAAAGGAAATCAGGACATTCAAGGGGCATTCCCAGGATGTATCTTCCGTCGCCTTTTCTCCCGATGCCGCGCTTGCCCTCTCGGGGTCCTGGGGGGAAATGAAATTATGGGACGTGGAAAGCGGAAAGTATATCCGGTCCTTTACGGGTCATTCCGAGTGGGTCAATGCCGTCGCGTTTTCTCCCGACGGCAAGCATGCGCTTTCCGGATCGGACGATAAAACCCTGAGAGTCTGGGAGGTGAAAAGCGGCAAGGAAACACGGACATTGAAACGCCCCTCGATGGTCCGTTCCGCATGCTTCTCCCCCGACGGCAAGTTTTTGCTTTCCGGTGAATTCGGTGATATCAAGATATGGGACATGGGGCAGGGCAAAGCGATCCAGACATTCACCGGTAAATTCTGGAATGAAACGGCTGTCTTCTCCCCCGACGGAAAACACATCCTGACAGGTTCGTTCGATAAAAAGGTGAAATTGCTGGATGTCGCGGGGGGTGTGGTCGTAAAAACCTTCGAAGGGCATTCCGCCGAGGTCAAATCGGTGGCCTTCTTTCCCGACGGAAAACATGCCCTTTCCGGCTCCTGGGACAAAACCGTCAGAATATGGGACGTCCCCGGCGGGACGGTGGTCAGGATCTTGAAAGGGCACTCCGGCAGCGTGGGGGCGGTCGCCGTATCACCGGACGGCAGGTATGTCCTTTCCGGATCGGCGGATTCCACCATGAAACTCTGGGACGCCGGGACCGGGGAGTGCATTTACTCGATCATCACGGCCCGCGAAGGCGGGGACTACCTGTGCTGGACCCCCGACGGATATTTCACGGGAACCGCCTGGGCGATGCGTAACCTCGTACATGTTGTCGACGGTCTGGGTCTCTTCGCCATCGATCAGTTCTTCGATACGTACTTCAGACCGGACATCATCGCGGCGCGTGTCAGGGGCGAGGACACCGGCCGCTACGTGCGTGACGACATCCGGAAAGGCATCAGGACCCCTCCGGAAATATCGCTGGGGATCAGGACCCGGGACGGCGCCTACAGAGGTCTCGCCCTGGTGGGGACGAGGGACAGTCTGATAGAAGAAGGCCGGGTCAACGTTCAGGTGACGGCGCGGGACACGGGTGGCGGAATAAAGGGCGTCAGATTGTACAACAACGGCAAACTGGCCGGCGAAAATATGAACGCCGCGTCCCGCGGTCCGACGATCGGAACGATCTTCACCGCCGTGTTCGACGTCCCCCTTTCGGCCGGCGAGAACGTCCTCACCGCCGTGGGATTCTCCGACGACATGACGGAATCCCCGCATCGGGAGGCATTGGTCCCCTATGCGGCGGCGGGGCCCGGAAAACCGGACATGCATGTACTCGGCATCGGGATAAACGAATACAGAAACGGCGCCTACAATCTCAATTACTGCGTTGCCGA
This sequence comes from uncultured Spirochaetaceae bacterium, assembly GCA_964529055.1. Lineage (GTDB taxonomy): Bacteria > Spirochaetota > Spirochaetia > DTKZ01 > DTKZ01 > JAKQWJ01. The sequence goes on along the minus strand of CAZGUL010000412.1, from coordinate 1,116 downwards.
CGTGAACGGGTTTGTCGGGGCGCTCGTGCCCCGGGCAAAGAAACTGTTCGAAACCGTGCATGTTAAGGTGCTTGCCGACAGGGAGGCGACCCGGGGGAATTTCCTGAATGCCTGCGAGGAGATAAAACGAAAAATCAGGCCGCAGGATGTGTTCGTGTTTTTCTATGCCGGCCACGGAATAGCCCTGGATGCCGCCGGTCCCGACGGGAAGGCGGCCTGTGAATTCTATTATGTCCTGAGCGGCGTCACCCAGATGACCGACGGCGCGAAGACGGCGGCGGAAGGCATTTCCGGGAGCGAAATGAAAAAGATCCTCTCGGAAATAAAAGCGACGAAGCAGATAATGTTCGTCGATGCGTGCAACAGCGGGGCCTTCGCCAATCAGTTCGCGATGCGGGGAGCGGCGGAAGAGTCGGCGCTGATGAAGCTGTCCCGGGCCACGGGATCGGTGATCCTCGCCTCTACGACGAAGGAGCAGTTCGCGGCGGAGTTCAAGGAACTGAAGCACGGGGTATTCACGTATGTGGTCATCGACGCGCTGTCGGGCCGGGGGGCTCTTCCCAATGGACAGCTCACGGCCGCGGGATTGAAGGCCTTCGTCGACGACAAGATACCGGAGTACACGAAGAAATATAAGGGAGACGAACAGTATCCCACAACGTTTCTCTGGGGCCAGGATTTTCCCATCGGGATGAAGTGAGGCGCGGAACCGCTCAGGAAACCAAACCGGCCCCTTCCCCCCTCCGCGCCTCCTAGAATTTCGGCAGCGACGGCGATGACGGCAGCTTCTTCAGCAGGGTGTCGGCGGCCTGCTTTTTCAGCTCCTCGGCGCGTTTCTCGATTTCCTTTTTCTTGACGTCCGCCGCGGAGGAGAGCGCGCCCGCTTCCGCAAGGTTTCCGCCCGCGGCCTTTTCCGCCTCGGCGTACCCCGCCCGGAGGGTTTCGTTTTCCGCCAGTGATGCCTCCAGCCGCCTGCGGAGTTCGGCCTTCGCCTCTTCCTTGTATTTTTTCTCCTGCGCACCGATGTAGGATTTCATGCCGTCCTTTACCGCCGCGTCCAGCGACGACGAGAGCTTTATGTCCATGCCGCCGGCCGGGGCCGCCGAGTACTCGGCC
>CAZGUL010000411.1:0-2854 GCA_964529055.1 uncultured Spirochaetaceae bacterium | reverse complement strand
CGCCGCGGGGGCCTTGGCCCCGCACGGCCGGCGCCGCGGAGGATGATCAGCGACGGAATCAGGGTCAGCGACACGACCAGGGCGGACAGGACGCCGAAGGTGGTGAAGACGCCGAAATCCCGGATCGGAACGACCCTGCTGGAAACCAGGGAACCGAAACCCGCCATGGTCGTGAGACCCGCCAGCAGGACCGGCCTCCCGACCGCGGAGAGGGTCCGGGCGAGAATGTCCCGGGTTTCGGCGGGGGAAATATTTCCTTCCCGGACCGCGGTCTCGTCGTAGAACCGGCTCACGATGTGGATGCCGTAGGCGCTCCCCACGGCCATCATCATGACCGGAATGACCGTGGCGATCATGGACAGCGGAACGTCCAGCAGCGCCATGAGCCCCACAGTCCAGACGACGGCGGTGAGAACGGTGATCATCGGAAGGACGACCCCGCCGGGCCTCCGGAAAACCAGGTACAGCGCGGCCAGCACCGCCAGGGCAACCAGGGGAATCAGGGTCGCGAGGTCGGACCGCATGTTCGTGCTGATGAGCACCGCCAGCGCCGGATTGCCGGCGATATGGTAATCGATGTCCGGGGCCGCCGCCTCGCGGACCAGCCGTTCCGTTTCGGCGTACACCTCTTCCCGCTTCTGTTCCGGCAGGTCGGCGGCGAGGACCACGAGGATCTGCACGGCCCGGAAATCCGGTGAATACAGACTCCGTTCGTACAGGTCCCAGGACGCGAGGCGGCTCTTCAGAAGCGCGATTTCCCCGGCGCTTCCCCCGAAACCTTCGGGGTCCAGAACGGGGACAACCCGGAATCCGTCGGGGGTTCCCTCGATGTAATCCGTGGTGCTGAGGGACGCAACCGAGTCGACGTTCGGCACCGCCTCGAGCCGTCTTGTCAGCCCGATGAGGGTCCGCAGGTTTTCGGCGGTGAAAAAATCCCCGCTCTTCGCGGAAAGCCCCACGGAAAGGGCAAGGTCCTCGCCGAATTCGCCCTCCATTTTTTTCAGGGCCAGGTACGAGGGATGGTCCCTCGGGATGAAGGAAGCCACGTCGTTGTCCAGCCGCGTTTTCGGAAGCTGAAACGCGAAAAAGACGGTGGCGGCCGTTGTCAGGAGAAGGACCGTCCGGGGGTATTCGAGGATTTTATTCCACATGACCATCGCACCTTCGGGGCGCGGTCAAAGTATACGCCTATCATTTTTTTGGTCAATTCCCCGCCTTGAAAAACGGGGAACAAACGCATATAACGGTAGTATGAAGAAAATATTGGTCATCGATGAATCGCCTCTCTACCGAAATTTTCTCAAACAGAAATTCGAGGCCTTCGGACTGGAAGTGGTGCTCGCCGCGAACGGCCTGGAAGGTTCCCTGAAACTGCGCAGTTCGCTGCCGGAACTGGTCATCATGGACTATTACCTTTCCCGCAAGAGCAGCGTGGAAGTTCTGAAGGAAAAACGCGAAAATCCGAACACCGCCTCGATCCCCGTGGTCATGGCTTCGGCGAAATTCGACCGGGAGCGGGTCGTGGAAGTCGCCAAATTCGGGGTCAAGAAGTTTTTCACGAAGCCCGTCAAGATGGATTCCTTTCTGAAGACCGTGTCCGATTATCTCGGACTCAACCTGAACCTGGATACGACTCCCTGCATCATATCGGCCCACTTCAACGACGAGATCTTCATCGTCGAGGTCGCCATGGGCCTCAACTCGGAGAAGATCGAACTCCTGAAGTACAAGCTCACCGAACTGCTGGACCTGTACGAGGTGCAGAACCCGAAGGTCCTGGTCATCATGTCCAGCATCGAGATCGGGGCGGCGGATTCCCTGAAGCTCGGCTCCCTCCTGTCCGTCGTCGCCGATTACTCCGGGGCGCCCCCCCGGTTGATCAAGATCCTTACCAATTCCGGGTTCGTCGCGAAATTCGTCGCCGGCAGAAAAGACCTGGGCGAAATCGAAGTGACGAACAGCCTGGAGCGGGCCATGGACGGGCTCCTGGGCCGCAGAACGGGCTCCTTCATCGACGGGGAAAAAATGGTGGTGCACGAGGAATTTCTCTCCGCCGCGGCCCCGAAAAAGGCGGTGGACGAGGCGATCGCCCTCCGCTTCGAGGGGGAAAAGGCCCAGCTCCAGGATCTTTCGGCCATCGAGGACAGACTCAGATTCGCCGTGGTGGACGACGACATGGTGATACAGGAGTTCGTGAAGACCGCCTTCTGCGACACGAATTTCGAGGTTACCGCGTACGACAACGGCAAACTTTTCATCGACGCATACAATCCGGACGCGTTCGACCTGGTGTTCCTGGATCTGATGATGCCGGTCATGGACGGTTTCGAAACACTGAAGCGGCTGGCGGAGAAAAAGAACCAGACCCCGGTCATCGTGCTGTCCGCGCTGTCCCAGAAGGACACCGTGATCAGGGCGCTGAAGCTCGGAGTGCGGAGCTACCTGATAAAACCCCTGAAGCCGGAATGGATCAGGAAAAAAGCCACGGAAATTCTGCGGATGAATTTCTAGAGTCACGCACCCAGGAAGGCGCCCCGTGTCGGTAAGCGGCAGACATTTTCAGGTCATTTTCGAGCATTCGCCGGTGGGCATGGTGGTCCTGGATTTTTCCGGGCTTATTCTGCTGTCCAACAAACTGGTGCGGTCCATGTTCAAGACCAGCATCTCCGATCTGAATTCCCGGCCCTTCGTGGACTGCCTGTACCACGAGGACAGGGCCGATTTCGACAACCGCTTCTCCCGGCTCATCGGCAGGGCGAACAGCCGGTTCGACATGGAGAGCCGTTACGTGTGCGACGGGGAGGTGCGCTGGAGCCGCCTCGCGATGACCCATGTGGGGACCGGGGATTTCTCG
>CAZGUL010000410.1:0-2871 GCA_964529055.1 uncultured Spirochaetaceae bacterium | reverse complement strand
GCTTCCCAAGGCGACGGTCCCGGACGGCACCAGCCCCTGGGCCGCAAGGTCCCTGCCGGTCCAGATCCCCACAGCCGCCTCCGCCAGGTTGACCCCCGAAGATTTCGACAGGAAGGGGACCGTCCGGGACGCCCGGGGGTTCACCTCCAGAACGTAGAGCAGACCGTCCTTCGCGGCGAACTGGATGTTCAGGAAGCCCCTGACGCCGATGTCCAGGGCGATTTTCTCGGTTGCTGCGATCATTTCTCCCATGATTTCCGGCTCCGTCATGAAGGGCGGGAAGACGCAGGCCGAGTCGCCGGAATGGATTCCCGCGGCCTCGATGTGTTCCATGATGCCGCCGATGTAGACCCGTTTTCCGTCGCACAGGGCGTCCAGATCGTACTCGAACGCGTCCTCCAGGAACTGGTCCACCAGGACCGGCTTCTCCCGGGAGACCGAAAATCCCGTTCCCATGTACTGCTTCAGCTCGGCGTCGGTGTACGCGATGAACATGCTTCTTCCGCCGAGCACGAAGGATGGCCGCAGAAGGACCGGGTAACCGTTGTCCTTCACCGCCGCTCCGATTTCCTCCGTCGAAGCGGCCATGGTGTGGCGCGGCTGCCGGAGGCCGAGTTTTTTCATCAACGCCGAAAACAGGCCCCGGTCCTCCGTCGCGTTGATGGCCGCCACGGAGGTCCCGACGATCCGGGCGCCCCATTTTTCGAGCTCCTCCGCCATGTTGAGCGGCGTCTGCCCGCCGAGCTGAACGACGATATTTTTGGCCTTCTCCTTGCGCAGGATGTCCTTCACGTCCTCCACCGAAAGGGGCTCCACATAGAGGCGGTCGGACACGTTGTAGTCCGTCGAGACGGTCTCCGGGTTCGAGTTGACCATGACGCTCTTGAATCCCGCCTTCCGGTATGCCAGGGACGACAGGGTGCAGCAGGTGTCGAACTCGAGGCCCTGCCCGATCCGGTTGGGACCGGAACCGAGAATGACCACCGGGTCCCCGAGGGACCCTCCCTCGTCGATTTCGCCGAAGGTGGAGTAAAAATAGGGGGTTGACGCCTCGAACTCGCCGGCGCAGGTGTCAACGAAATGATAGGTCCGGCGGAGGCCCTCCTTTTCCCGCAGGGACTCCACCTCGGCGGCGGTCCTGCCCGCCCGGCGGGCTATCGTCCGGTCGGACAGGCCCATGCACTTCGCCTCAAGCAGAAGGTCCTTTTTCAGCGGTTCCGCGGCGAGCCGTTTTTCCAGCTCCGCCTGCCGGGCCATGGTGTGCAGAAAGAACGGATCGTAGAAAGTCTTCGCCGCGACGTCGGGAATCGCCTCCCTGCCGCGGCGGGAGAGCGCGGTGTAGGCGGCGAAGATTTTCCGGGGATGCAGGGTGGACATCATCCTTTCCAGGGCCTCATCGTCCAGGTCCGCGAGTTCCTCGAGCCCGTCGAAGCCGAATTCGGCGGCCCGGATCGCCTTGTTCAGGGCTTCCCCGAAGGTCCTTCCCAGCGCGAGTGATTCCCCTACGGATTTCATCTGGGGACCCAGTTCCAGGTAGCCGGACGGGAATTTTTCCATCTCGAACCGGGGAACCTTGACGGCGCAGTAGTCCAGGGCCGGCTCGAAGCATGACACCGTCTTGCCGGTTATGTCGTTCATGATCTCGTCCAGCGTGTACCCCACGGCGAGCCGGGCGGAACAGCGGGCGATGGGGAAGCCCGTGGCCTTGCTGGCCAGGGCGCTGGACCGGGAAACCCGGGGATTCATTTCGATGACCACCATCCTGCCGGTTTCCTGCTGGAACGCGAACTGCACGTTGGATCCGCCGCAGTCTATCCCCACCCCCCTGAGGATGTCGATGGAAGCGGTCCTCATCCTCTGGTATTCGGTGTCCGACAGGCTCTGGATCGGCGCCACGGTGATGCTGTCGCCGGTGTGCACCCCCATGGGGTCGATGTTCTCGATGGAGCAGACGATGACCGCGTTGTCGTTCCGGTCCCGCATCACCTCCAGCTCGAATTCCTTCCAGCCGATCAGGGATTCCTCGATAAGCGCCTCGCCGACGGGACTCTCCGAGAAGGCCCGTTCGACGAACTGCTCGAGATCATCGTCGGTCCTGGCGACGCTGCCGCCGCGTCCTCCCAGCGTAAAGCTGGGCCGGATGATGAGCGGCAGCCCCACCAGGTCCCGGAGTCTCCGGGCGTCCGCCAGGTTTTTCGCCACCAGGGACCGGGGCGAGTCCAGGCCGAGGGTGCCCACAAGGGATTTGAAAAGTCCCCGGTCCTCCGCCCGGCGGATCGCGTCGATCCCCGCGCCGATGACCTCCACGCCCCGGGCCTTCAGAATGCCCGCGTCGTGCAGTTCGATGCTGAGGTTCAGGGCCGTCTGGCCCCCCATGGTCGGAAGAAGGGCATCCGGCCCCTCCTTCTTGATGATCTCCTCCAGGTACTCCACGTTCAGCGGTTCGGGATACACCGCGTCCGCCAGCCCCGGGGTCGTCATCACCGTGGCGGGATTGGGGTTGACCAGGACGACCTTGTAGCCTTCCTCTTTCAGGGCCAGCACGGCCTGTGTCCCGGAATAATCGAATTCGCAGGCCTGCCCGATCACGATGGGGCCGGACCCGATGATGAGGATTTTCTTGATATCTTTTCTCGCAGGCACGATTCGCTCCTTGTCTCTCTATCCGGATTATGCGGACTCGGCCCGCTTCAGGAATTCACCGATGATCCAGCGGGTGTCCTCGGGACCGGGACAGGCTTCGGGATGGAACTGAACGCACATCACCGGCTTCTCCTCGTGATAGAGGCCTTCCACGGTGCCGTCGTTGGCGTTCGTGAGCCACACCTTCGTCCTGTCCGGCAGGCTCCCCTCCTCCACCGCGAAACCGTG
>CAZGUL010000409.1:0-2879 GCA_964529055.1 uncultured Spirochaetaceae bacterium | reverse complement strand
TAGTAGGGGTTGAAGACCTGCGAAATGCGCTAGCGGTCGATCCCCTCGCCGGTGTCTTCGACCTGGATTCTACAGTACTTGGTATTGCCTTTCTTGACAAGGTCGGCCCTGAATCGCAGGGTGCCTCCCCGGGGCATCGCGTCCGCCGCGTTGGTGATCAGGTTCGCGAAGACCTGCCGCATCTGGGCGGGATCCACCGAAAGCGAAAGGTCGTCCGGAATTTCCTCCATGCGCATCTCGATTTTCTCGGCAAGGTGACCGTAGGTGGCGGCCGCGTCCCTGATCAGGGTCTTCAGACGGGCCGACATTTTCCGGGGGGCCGGCAGGCGGGAGAAATTCCGGAATTCCGTCAGCAGGTTGTCCAGGTTGTCCACTTCCCTGATGATCGAGCCCACCGATGAATCCAGAACCCTGTCGAATCCCTCGGGGTTTTCCCGGTATCGCTTGAGGAGCCTCTGGGCGGAGAGTTTGATCGGCGTCAGGGGGTTCTTGATTTCATGGGCAAGCCTCTGGGCTATTTCCTGCCAGGCGGCCACCTTTTCGGTCTGCAGAATCTGCAGACGGCTTTTTTCGAGTTCCGCGATCATCCGGTTGAAGGACTCCGCGAGAAGGGACAGCTCGTCCCGGGAACGGGAGAGTATCCGGTAGGAAAAGTCCCCCTCCGCGACCTTCCGGGTGGCTTCCTCCAGGTTGACGATGGGGCGGAGGATCTCGTCGCTCAGCAGAAAACTCACCAGGATCGCCAGCAGCATCAGGGGAAACGAGAAGAACCCGTAGAGGATGGTGACGGCCAGAAGAAAGACAGTCCTGCTGCGATCGAGCTGGTTGAAGGTTTCCAGCGTGGACGTCAGCTCCTCTGCGTACCGGTCGAATTCCCGGGGCAGAACGACGCTGAAGACGGCGAAAAAGCGGCCCCGTCCGGTTTCGTAGCTTTTTTTCGCCCGCAGGATGCTCAACCCGTCGGTACGGGTTTCCCGGGACAGCATCCCTTCCGCCGCGGAGAGGGCGAAATCCTCCTCGATGAACCCGTTCGGATTTCCGGCTGCGAATACCTTCCTGCCGTCGGCGCCGAAAATCTGCAGGCAGTCCAGGTCGGGATTCGCGAGACGAAGATCTTCCCATGTCTTTTTCCCGGCGGTGTCCGCCTCCTGGAGCAGGGAAAGCACGTACGCGTTCCGGGACAGGCCCTGGAGACCGGCGATTTTTTCGCCGTAATACTCCATCGCGACGGCCAGGCCGCCCCGGAGGGCCTCCGCGGTCCGGGAACTGAACCATGTCCGCATGGACGTGTTGATGAAATTGACGGACAGGATCGCCTGGGGAATCGACGAAAGCAGAATGATGACGAGAAAAAACAGCACCAGCCGGAATTTGAACCTGACCCCCGGTTTTCCCGACGAACCTGCCCGAAAAAGCTGGAAGACGTTGATTCCGATGGCCCACAGGAGGACCAGGCTGAATATGACGGCCAGGGCGGCTATGAGACCTCCGGCGACGGCCCTGTTCATCGACAGGTCCAGCAGGATTTGAGACGAGAACACCAGCACCAGGGAGATGAGGAGAATGTAGAATGACACCAGGCCGAGAAGCACGGTGAACGACCCGGTCGGTCTTTTTAGCCCCTTCATTCCCGGTCCAGCCTGAACCACGGCGACGCGACGGCGTACCTGTTCAGAAATACGGATAATATGTTCAAGGGAGGATTGAATACCATTTTCCGGAATCTTGCCTGGACTAGAATATAGACCCGGGAGTCTCCGAATTCCGGGACCGGAAAATCCCGCAGTCCGGTGAAGCCGCGGAAAAAGGCCTCCCAGTCGGAGTAATACCGGCGGCTTCCATCGTGGAAGCGAAGCTCGTAGGACGAACTGAACGGGTCCCAGCGGCCGGTCTGCTCGGGGTGCGCTTCGAAAAGCATGTCGTCCCCGAGGAGCGGAAGGAGCCGGGAACTTTCCCGGTACACCCGGACGCGGAACTGCATCCGGGACCGGAAGCCCCCGAGGATGTGTTCCCTGAGACTCTTCTCATCCAGGCCGGACACCGAGACGGTCAGAAACCCGGAGAGCGGGACCTCATTATATGCGGCGGAAGCTTCGATGGCGGCCGCGAAGCCCGGCGCCAGCAGGGTCAGCACGGCGGCGCAGATGATGTTTTTCGCTCCGCGGCTCGGGGTCGTAAAGACTACTCCTCCTCGAAGCGGCGTTCAAAGAGATCGGACAGCGCCTCCACGGCCTGCTCCTCGTCGGGGCCTTCCGCGCGGATGGTCAGGCTCGAGTTGTAGCTCGCTCCCAGGGTTATGATCCCCATGATGGATTTGGCGTTGATGTTCTCGTTTTCCTTGAACATGTTGATCCTGGAGGAGAACTTGCTCGCGGTTTGAACTATCAGAGCCGCGGGCCGTGCATGAATGCCCGCCCGGTTTTTTATGGTGACTTGCCTTTCCGTCATCGCGACCCCGCTGCCTGTCAGTATAGATCAGTGTTCTGCAAGTATACGGTGCGAGCGTTTTCGCTTTCAAGCCATTTCAGGACGCTCTGGTTGAATTCCTTCGCCGAGTAGTATCCCATTTCCTTGAGCCGTTCGTTCATGGCCGCGGTTTCGATAAGGATGGGCACGTTGCGGCCGGGTTTTACCGGGATCTTCAGGTACGGGATCTGCACCCCCAGGATTTCCGTCGTGACGTCCTGGCTGCCGATCCGGTCGTAGTCCTTGTCCGATTCCCAGTGCTCGAGTTCCACAACGAGCTGTATCTGTTTCTTGTCCCGGATCGCGCCGACGCCGAACAGGTGGGTTATGTTGATGATGCCGAGCCCGCGGATTTCCATGTGGTGGCCGATGACCTTGTTGGCCCCGGAGCCCAGCAGGATGTTTCCGGACAC
>CAZGUL010000408.1:0-2884 GCA_964529055.1 uncultured Spirochaetaceae bacterium | reverse complement strand
TCCCAACCACAAGGGCGTCCTGCACGTGAAGAGCCCCCAGATCATGCTCGGATACTACAAGCGCCCGGAGGAAACCGCGAAGGTCCTGCAGGACGGCTGGCTCAACACGGGCGACCTGGCGGTCTTCACCCACAAGGGGGAATGCAAGATCGTGGGCCGGGCGAAGGAAACCATCGTGCTGATGGGCGGCGAGAACATCGAGCCCACGCCGATCGAGGAAACCATGGTGCAGTCCGACTACATCGATCAGGCCATGGTCGTCGGGCAGGACCAGAAATTCCTGGGAGCCCTCATCGTCCCGAACCTGGAAAAACTCGAGGCCGCCGCCACCGCGAAGGGAATCACCTACGTGGAGAAGGAGGACCTGCTGGACAACCCGGAAATGCAGGAACTCATCCATGACGAGATCCAGAGCCTGATCAATCCGAAGAGGGGCTTCAAGGCCTTCGAGAGGATTTTCCGGTTCAAGCTGATAGGAAAAAAATTCGAGGTCGGCCACGAACTCACCCATACGATGAAGATCCGGCGCGCGATCGTCACCGAGATGTACAAGAAGGAGATCGCGGCCCTGTTCAAGTAGAGTGCCGCCTGTTCACGGGAAAGCGGTCTTCCGGCGCGGTCGGAAAACCGCTTTTTTTTATTGCGTATTTGACATTTCAGCCTTTCACCGTCAATAATTAAAGCAACCTCTGCGCGGGGTGCAATCCATGTCAGTCCTTTTCATTTTTTTTCGCAGAATCATGATTTTCTCGGCATGCGCGGCGGCGCTCGGCGTCGTTTCCGCGGGGGCGCAGGATTTTCGCGTCCGCGCGGCGCCGGAAATCGTGGTCCCCCTGGCCTACACGGACACGTTCGGACCCGGCGGCGGAGCTTCGCTGCAGATCGACACGGACCTGTTCGGATTCGCGGCCCCCTATCTGGCCGCCGACGCGCGGTACATCACCCCCGCCGCGAGCGGCATCGACGGTTCTCTTCTTCTCTATTCCGCGGGAGCGGGCCTGGGATTTTTCACGTATCCCCATCCCCGGATAAAGGCGGCAGTTTCCGCCGGGCCGGGCGTCTATATGGGCTCCTACCGGGGGTCCTCCAGCACGACGATGACCGGCAATATTTTCTGGCGCGCCGGCGCGGAGCTGGGATACCGTCTTTCGCCGGGACTCACCGTTTCAGCCGCGGTTTCCTACATCGATTACCGGACCCGCAGCGATTCCTTCTACCGGGGGATCGCCGCGTCGATCATGGCGGACATCGGGCTAAGGCCGCGGTCCGCTCCGGGCCGGGCCTATCTGCAGTCCGCCGAAACCGAACCGGTCTATCCCATACGGGCAAGGGACTACAAAACCACGGGGTTCGGCTCCGCGACGATCCGGAACGGCGAGAGCGCGGAGGTCCGCAATCTGGAAGTCAGGTTCGAGGCGGGAAACTACACGTCCGGGCCCGCCTTCTGCGGACGGATCCCCTACCTGGCGAAGGGCTCGTCGGCCAGCGTGCCCCTGTACGCCGCCTTTTCCGACCAGGTCATGACCGTCACCGAAACGGTACGCGTGCGGGGGGAGATGACGATCACCTACGAGCTTCTGGGCGAACGGCGAACGTCGAAGGGGGAAACGACGATGACCCTCCTTCACCGCAACGCCCTCCGCTGGGAGGACCCGCGGATCCTGGCGTCATTCATCAGCCCGAACGATCCGGCCGTGCTGGACGCGAGCAAATACGCTGCAGGCATCGTCCGCGCGAAGGCGAAATCCGAACTCGACGCGAACCTCCAGTACGGCGTCGGCCTTTTCGAGGCCCAGAGGCTCGCGGGAATCGTCTGGAGCGCCGACCCGCAGACGCCCTACGCGTCGACCCGCGGTTCGGCCGAAGAAATCGACTACACCCAATACCCGCACCAGACCATCGCCTACAGGAGCGGGGACACCGACGACCTGGCGGCACTTTACGCTTCGGCCCTGGAATCGGTCGGGGTTCCGGCAGCGGTGATACCCCTGGACCGGGAAGTCATCGCGGCGTTCAGGATGAGCTCCGACGAACAGACCGTCAGGGCCGCGTTCTCCTCTCCCGGGGACTTTCTTTTCGCCGACGGTGCGGCCTGGGTGCCGCTGCGGATGTCCCTGCTCCGCGAAGGTTTTCTCCGGGCCTGGAACGAAGGGGCTCTGGCGGTGCGCAGCGATCCCGGGGCGAAGGAAAAATTCTTCACCGCCGCCGACGCGTGGAAGAGTTTTCCCCCCGCGGGGGTTCCCGGCGTGTCGCCGGCGGGCCGGAGGCCGGCGGAGGAACAGGTCCGCACCGCCTTCGAAAGCGTCGTTTCCCTCATCGTTTCCCGGGAAGTCGTTCCCCGGGCGGACCGGATGCGCGCCTCCTTCGATCCAGGCGGCGGTTCGGGGCGGCAGAGAAACGCGCTGGGAATTCTCTACGCCCGGTACGGCATGTACCGGGAAGCCCTCGCCGAATTCCAGGCCGCGGCCGCCCTGGGCGAAAAGAGGGCGGAGATAAACATCGGGAACGTGGCCTTCCTGACGGGGGACTACAAGACAGCCGCCCTGTGGTATGAAAAGGCGATGCGCGAATTGCCGGACCGGGTCGAACCGGTGGTCGGCCTCGCGCGGGCATATTACGAACTCGACCGGTACGACGATGCCGACAGGCTTTTCCGCCGTGCCGTGGAGATGATGCCCGATCTGGCGGTGCGCTACGGATACCTGTCCGCCCGTCTGCCGGGCGACTCGGCGCGGGCCTCCGCCGCGGAAGCGCGGCTGGGGAACGTGATGTGGGATGAATAGCCGCATTCTCCGGCCGCTCGCCGTCCTGGTCCGGGGCGCGGCGGCTGCGGGGGTCCCCGGCCAGGAGGCGGGGGGAGCCGGGGGGGTCCTGGCCCGGCCTG
>CAZGUL010000407.1:0-2889 GCA_964529055.1 uncultured Spirochaetaceae bacterium | reverse complement strand
GGGGCTACGAGTTCTTTAAAATCGACGGAATGTCCGGGCGCAGCAAGAGCTATTACGTCAAAAAGGCGATTGAAAATTTTCTGGAAGAGCAGGAGGATTACCTTCTGGCGCTTTCGGTTCTCGAACGAAATGAACCTCGAAGATCTCTCGATGAAGTGAGAAAAGAGCTTGGCCTGGAGCGTTGAATTTTCCGCTTCGGCAGTGAAACAGCTCAAGAAACTGGATCGTAAACGGCAGTCTCTGATCCTCGATTATCTTGAAGATGAAATAACGTCTCTCCAGGACCCTCGGAAAAAAAAGCAAAGGGTTGGTTGACGACCAAAAGGGGTTGTGGCGGTATCGTGTCGGAGATTATCGCGTCATCTGCCAGATTCAGGATTTGCGGCTTGTCATTCTCGCGGTTGCCATTGGTCACAGAAAAAATGTGTACGGCAAACGAAAATAGTGACGGCGTCAACCCCGAGGAATTGACACCCCCTCCGGCCGCTGATAGCATTGCGGACGCATGAAAAGGACGCATTATCCTTTCGCCGCGCTGGTCGGCCAGGAACTCATGAAAACCGCCCTCATCCTGAACACGGTGGACCCTTCCATCGGCGGGGTCCTGGTCCGCGGGCAGAAGGGCACCGGGAAGACGACGGCGGTGCGTTCGCTCCAGGCCCTTCTCCCGACGATCCGGGTGGTGAAGGGCTGCGCCTGCCGCTGCGATCCCGACCTGCCGGAAAAGCTGCACGGAGAATGCGCCGCGGCCGCCGCCCGGGGGGAGCCCCTGGAGGCGGAGGAAATCCCGACACCCCTGGTGGACCTGCCCCTCAACGCGACGGAAGACCGCCTTGTCGGCACCCTTCACGTGGGGGAGGCCCTGCGGACCGGAGAACGGAGATTCGAACCGGGACTCCTCGCGGCGGCCAACCGGGGCATCCTGTACATCGACGAGGTCAACCTGCTGGAAGATCACCTGGTGGACATGCTGCTGGACGCGGCGGCCACGGGAGTCAACACCGTGGAGAGGGAAGGGGTTTCCTACTCCCACCCCGCGTCGTTCATGCTGGTGGGAACGATGAACCCGGAGGAGGGTGAGCTCCGTCCCCAGTTCCTGGACCGGTTCGGCCTGTGCGTCACCGTTTCGGGAGTCGAGGGCGAGGAGGGGCGGCTGGAAATCCTGCGCCGCCGGATGGCCTTCGAGAAAGATCCCGTCTCGTTTGCGTCCCGTTGGCGGGCGGAAAACGCGGTCCTCGCCCGGCAGATCGCCCTGGCCCGGAAAAGGGTCTCCTTCCTGGAGCCGGGCGACGACATCTTCCGCCTCGTCGTCAGGATCGCGTCGGACGCCGGGGCCGCGGGGCATCGGGCCGAAATCGGGATGATGAAGACGGCGGTTGCCCTCGCGGCCTTCACCGAATCCCGCCGGGTGCTGCCGTTCCACGTCCACGAGGCGGCACGGCTCGTTCTTCCCCACAGGATGAACCAGGGTCTCCTCCGGGACATGGAAAGGGCGGGGGACCACATCGACAAGCTCTTCAAGGCGGCCGTGGATGGCGGCCCGGCTCCGGATAAAATCGCATTCGCGGATCTGGATGAGAAGACCCCGGCACCCCTCCCGGACGGCGAGGTCCCCCCGGAATACACCGAGGAATTCGGCCTGGACCCCTCCGCGCTGGAGGAGATGCAGGTGCCCGGCGCCATGGCCGCGGGAAGCGTCCTCTTCACCTTCCTTAAAAAAAAACTCCTGACAGCGGAAGCCTTCCCGAAGACGTAGCGTTCGACGAAGGCCTGGACCTGGCGGAAGCCCGCCGGAAGGCCGCCGGCAGGGGCAGGCTGACGTCCGGCGAGGCGGTCGGCGGCAGCGGCCGGTATGTCCGCGCGGGCGTTCCCGGTCCGGGGGAAAAAACCTTCGACATAGCGGTGGACGCCACCCTGCGGGCCGCGGCGATGCGGATGGCCGCCGCTTTAAGGAGCGGCGCGGCCCCGGGGGGAGGCGCAGATTTCCGCGTCGAGCAGGGGGATCTCCGGAAGAAAATCCGGGTGGCCCGGGGAAACAGGCTCGTTCTTTTCCTCGTGGACGCATCGGATTCCATGGACAGTTTCGCGGGTCTCGCTGCGGCGAAGGGGGCCGTCCTGGCCCTGCTCTCCGCCGCGTACATCCGCCGGGACCGGGTGGGGCTGATCGCGTTCCGGGACGAGAAGGCTGTGGTCCTCCTGCCGCCGACGTCCAGCGTCCAGCTCGCGGAAAAGAAACTGCGGCTCCTTTCGGCCGGCGGAGCCACGCCCTTCGCCGACGGCCTCCTCGCGGCATGGAAAACCATCCGGACCGACAGGCTGAAGCATCCCGCGGTCAGGACGGTCCTGGTCATCCTGTCCGACGGGGAGGCGAACGTGCCGCTTTCCCCCGGCGGGGACAAAACGGAGGAGATAAGGGCCCTGGGCGGCATGATCCGGGCGGAAAAGATCCGGGTCGTCTTCGTGGATACGGGCCCGCCGGGGGGACAAAGACCGGAAGCGCGGGATTACGCGGATTTCCTGGACGCCGAATACCGGCGCGTTTCCCGCCTCCGTCCCCGGGAACTCGTCGACATCGTCGGGATGGAAGGAGAAATGCAAGGCCATGGCGAAACACGGAAAAACGAACGCCGTCCGGCTCCTTGAGGCCGCCGGCGTCTCCCACGAGGTTCTGACCTACGACGCCGGTGACGGAAGGATAGACGCCGGCGCGGTCGCGGAAAAGCTGGGCCGAGAACCCGGCGAGCTCTTCAAGACCCTGGTGGCCCGGGCGGGGAACAACGTTTACGTCTTCTGCATTCCCGGAAACGGGGAACTGGACCTGAAAAAGGCCGCCCGGGCGGCGGGGGAGAAGAAGATCGAGCTCGCCGCTGTGAAGGATCTCCTGCTCCT
>CAZGUL010000406.1:0-2894 GCA_964529055.1 uncultured Spirochaetaceae bacterium | reverse complement strand
AGCCGCTGTAATCGGCGCCGCGGGCCCGGTGTTCCTCCAGGAGCATCCCGCCCATTTCCCACGAAACCAGCGGATTGTCCCCCGTGGCACGCACCACCGTATCCGCCGGGTGGGTCCGGAGGGCGTCGCGGAAACGGCGCAGCACGTCCAGCGGATGACCCGCGAACAGATGGAAGCCCGCCTCTTCCGCCGGATGCGTGAGGGCGGCCCGGCTTTCCCCGTCGGTCGCGAGAACGTAGACCTCCGCGGGAATTTTCCGGAGGGCCCGCAGGGCGTAGGAAACGAGGGGTCTGCCGAGGACGGGCAGGAGAGCCTTGCCCGGCAGCCGGGTCGAGCCGATCCGGGCCTGGAGCACCACGGCGGTGGTCATTCCGGGTCCTCCCACAGCTCGGTGACGCTGCCGGAATCCATCCGGAAGCGGTAGGCGTTTTTTTCCACCCAGGTCCGGGCCTGTCGGAATTCCCGCACCGCGGTGAAAACCCCGCAGCCGCAGCGCAGGAAAAAGGAAAAGAAACGGCCCGCCGGCAGGACGCCCCTGTCCCCGGTGAAGCGGACCGCAAGGTTCTTCAGGAAAAAGGTCCGGTATCCCGCGTCGGGTGTAGCGTTTTCCGCAGGAGAGGAATCCCCCGAGGTCACCCGGAAGGCGCGGACGCAGACGATCTTTTCCCCCCACAGATGGCCGCGGAAGCCGAAATCCAGCTTCTGCCAGTAAGGGTTTTCGATGCGGTGATCGAAACCGCCGAGAAGGTCGAATTTCTCCTTCACGTACACCCCGCAGTAGTCGTAGGGGAAAAGGCTCGGCGCTTCCTCCCGCGACGGCGGGATCGGCAGCACTTTGAGCCGCTTCCTGTTGAAGGCCGGCACCTGCAGAACGGGAAGCGGATCGCCCCCCCGGCCGGAGATCCAGGGCGCGGCGCACAATACCCCGTTTTCCCGGAGCCGTTCGAGGGCGCGTTCGGAAAACAGTCCGGCCTGCACCGTCATGTCGCTCCACAGCACGGCCGCCAGGTCGCCCGAGGATTCCTGCATGCCGATGTTGATCTTTTCGCCCGGGTTCGCGGGGGCGTGGAGGATGATGAAACGGACCCGGGGGAATTTCATCGAAAGGGGTTCGATATCGTAGGAGGCCCCGGGACCTTCCACGGAGATGATTTCGTCGGCGCCGAGTTTTTCGAACTCGTCGAAAATCTCCGGCCTGTTCACGACTCCCCCACGGTGGAGCAGAATGATCGAAACGCCCCTGACCCGTCCCGCCCTTCCCCCCTTCGTGCCGCCAACGACGGTGTAGGACGCGGCGGCGGGTTTAGAAGTTGTAGGTATAGTACTCATCGCAGGCTCCGCAGGGGCCGGTGTAGGTTTCACGCAGGTGCTCCCGGTACGGTTCCGCGCCCCTATCCCAGATGTCCGGGAGGGATCCGGTGAAAATGTTACCGAGGACCCTGCTCCGGTTCAAGTCCTCCCGGCACAGCGGAACTGTCCCGTCGAAGAGGACCGAAAAATCCCGCTGGAGATGACGGCACGGAAACCGGTTGAGCGGCGAAAGGTCCGTCACCTTGCGCCGGGGCAGGTATCCGCAGAAATGATCGTACTTCTGGATGATGACCCCCGGAGTTTTCTCCTTCCAGGAGCGGAAGAAGGTTTCCGTCCCGTCCTCGTTCTCCTTCATCCGGAGGGCCTGCACGTACGCCCTGCCGGGAAAAAGACCGATGAGTTTTTCCGCCCTGGCGACGGCCTCCGCGTACCCGGGCCCGCGGACCCGGAGATAAACTGCCTCGTCCGGCGCGTCCAGGGAAACGATCCAGGTTATACGGTCCTCCAGGACCCGGCCGGCCTCCACCACGGTTTCGTCCTTCCAGCCGATGCCGGAGGTTTCCACCAGCAGGCTGAGGCCCGGCCTCTTCGCGACGGACTCCGCCAGCCTGACGAACCCGGGATGCAGGGCGGGCTCGCCCCACAGGGAAACTCCTATGACCGCGTCCCCGCAGAAATCCGCGATTTTTTCCGCGATGAGGTCGAAATCGGCGGGAGCCATGGCCTCCCGTTTCCGGAGAACGTCGCCGCCGAAAATCGGATAGGGGCAGGAAAAGCAGGCCTGGGGGCAGCCTTCCACGATCTGGACGGAGGCGTAGGCCGGCAGGGTCCGCAGGATTTCCGGCTTTTCCTGCAGGATGCGCGTCACGTCCTCCGCGCTCCGGGGGTCCCCGGCGGCAAGACGCTCGCACAGCAGCGCGTTTCGCCGGGTGTCCGTGGTCAGGGACGCCCGGAGCAGCCGCAGGTCCGCAGGCGACAGCTCGGTTTCCAGGTCGAAGGAATTGATGTCCCTCCCGATCAGCGTGAACAGCGTGTCCCTTCCCGCCGGGGACGGCGGGTCCTTCACCAGGGCGGCGATGGCGGGCAGCGCCGATGTCTTGACGATTTCCGGCGCCAGACCGAAGGGATACCCGTCGGCGAAGGTGTATTCCGCGAAATACCTGAGATGGTTTTCCATCATCCGGAGGCCCAGCTCCGGATCAAGAAACGGGCAGTCTCCGAAAACGTGGTACACGTTGTCGTAGCCCCGGGCGAGTTCCATCAATGCTGAAAGGAGGCTCCGGTCCGTCCCGTCCCGCAGCACGAATTTCCGGATTCCCCCCGCCGCCGACGGGTCGAGCGGTGCGGCGGAAACGATGGCCGTGTCCGCCATGGGCGCGAGACGGGAGGCATAGCCGAGGACCCTTTCCAGGACGGTCCGGCCGCCTATCACGCGGGAATGTCCGGAACCGCCGCCCAGATTGATGACCACCAGATTTTTCATAATCCTTCACATTATCGGCATTTCGGAAACCCGTGTAAACCGACCCCGTGCCTCTTCTTGCCAATTCCCGCCGAAAAATGTACCCTCCGTCCATGGACCC
>CAZGUL010000405.1:0-2906 GCA_964529055.1 uncultured Spirochaetaceae bacterium | reverse complement strand
TCTGAGCCTCGGTTTCTCGAACACCGTGGAGTACCCGATTCCGGAAGGACTCAAAATCGAGTGCGAAACCCAGAGCAAGATTGTCGTCAGCGGTACCAGCAAGGAAAGAGTGGGCCAGGTCGCCTCCGAAATCCGCTCGATCCGCCCGCCGGAACCGTATAAGGGCAAGGGAATCAAGTACGAGACCGAATTCGTAAGAAGAAAGGTCGGAAAGACCGGTGTTAAGTAGGTGAGCCATGAATAGACTTGAATTGAAACAGGCGCAAAAGGCGCGAAGAAAACTGCGGGTGCGGAAGAAAATTTACGGGACCGCCGAAAGGCCCCGGATGACCGTGTTCAAGAGCAACAAGCACACCTATGTCCAGGTCATCGACGACGCGACGGGGCGGACCCTGGCCGCCGTTTCGAACCTGGAGAAAGAGTTGAAGGACGTGAAGAACACCGTCGCCGACGCCGGGAAGATCGGCGCCGCCATCGGCGAGCGTCTCAAGAAGGAAAACATCGTCAAGGTCGTTTTCGACCGGAACGGTTATCTCTATCACGGCGTTGTCAAAGCCATCGCCGACGGCGCCCGGAAAGCGGGGATCGAGTTTTAGGGGGATTGTGTGGAGCAGGATAGATTCGAAAGAAACAAGGATTTCGCGGAAAAACTCATCGCCCTTAACCGGGTCGCGAAGGTCGTCAAGGGCGGCCGCCGGTTCTCCTTCTCCGCGCTGGTCGTGGTGGGGGACAGGAACGGCAAGGTCGGTTACGGATTCGGAAAGGCCAACGACGTTTCCGAAGCCATCCGAAAGGGGATCGACAAGGCGAAACGGAGCCTGATCGTCGTTCCGGTGAAGAAGAGCACGCTTCCCCATCAGTTCATCGGCCGCTTCAAAAGCGCGAAGGTGATTCTGAAACCCGCTGCGCCCGGAACGGGCATCATCGCGGGGGGCGCGGTGCGCGCCGTCATGGAAGCCGGGGGGGTCAACGACATCCTGTGCAAGTCCATGGGGTCCAGGAACCCGATCAACACGGTGAAGGCCGTCTTCAACGGGCTCGAGAGCATGCTGGACGCCAAAACGGTGGCGAAGAACAGGGGAAAGTCCCTTGTGGAATTGTGGGGTTAGACCATGGCCGAAAAAATTGAAATCCGACTTGTCCGCAGCGTCAGCGGCGGAAAACCCGTCCAGCGGAAAACCGTGAAGGCCCTGGGTCTCCGGAAATTGAATTCCACCGTGGTCCAGGAAAAGAACCCCGTCATCATGGGTATGGTGAGGACCGTTCAGCACCTGGTAGAAGTCAAGGAGATCAACTGATTATGGAAAGCTTTGTAATAAAGCCGCCCGCGGGTGCGAAAAAGAAAAAGAAAATCGTCGGACGCGGAACCGGTACGGGTCTGCAGAAAACCGCCGGCCGGGGCAGCAACGGCCAGAACTCCCGCTCCGGAGGAGGCGTACGCCCGGGTTTCGAGGGCGGCCAGATGCCTCTTTTCCGGCGCATCGCGAGGAGGGGCTTTTCCAATTATCCCTTCAAGGTCGAGACCGTGGTCGTCAACCTGGACCAGATCGAGGCGAAATACGCCGACGGCGAGACTGTCAGCCTGGAATCGCTGAAGCTGAAGGGCCTCATCAAATCCCGGGACGCGAACGTGAAGATCCTCGGCAGGGGCGATCTGACGAAAAAGCTCTCCTTCGAAATGAAAAAACTTTCGGCCAGCACGAAAGAAAAAATCGAAAAAGCCGGCGGAACGGTGGCGACCACAGAAACGGCAAAGGAATAGGTGCGACTCCATGGCGGGTAACGTTCTTTTTGACATTTTTAGAATCAAGGATCTGCGGGCCCGGATCGTTTTCACCCTCATCATGCTGGTCGTGTTCCGGCTCGGCGCGACCCTGCCGATCCCGGGGATAAACGTTAACGCATTAAAGCTCTATTTCGTCGCGCAGGAAACATCCGGCGGCATTTCCGTCACCGAGTACCTGGACTTCTTCGCCGGCGGGGCTTTCAAGAATTTCTCCATTTTCATGCTGGGCATCATGCCGTACATTTCGATGTCCATCATCATGCAGCTTCTTCTTCTCGTTTTCCCCAGCCTGAAGAAACTTTCCGAGGAGGAAGGCGGCAGGAAGAAAATCCAGCGCTATACCCGCTACGGTACGGTCATCGTGTGCCTCATCCAGTCCTACGCCGTAACGGTGTACGCCGACAGGATCCCCGACGCGCTGACCATGGGCAAGCTCCCGTACACCCTCATCGCGATGCTGACGGTTACGGCCGGAACGCTCTTCCTGATGTGGATCGGCGAGCAGATAACCCAGCGGGGGGTGGGCAACGGCATATCCCTGCTGATTTTCGCCGGCATCGTTGCCCGGCTGCCCGATTCCTTGTACTCCCTGCTGAAAAAGATCCAGGCCCGGGAACTCAACCCGGTATTCGTCATGGTAGTTTTCATCATGTTCATCGTCGTAGTGGGACTGGTCATCCTGGAACAGCAGGGGCAGAGGAAAATCCCCGTCCACTACGCGAAGCGGGTGGTGGGCCGGAAGATGTACGGTGCCCAGAACACCTACATCCCGTTCAAAATCAACCCGTCGGGAGTTATTCCGGTCATTTTCGCCTCGTCGGTGTTGACGTTTCCGCTCCAGATCGCGGGAAACCTGGGAGCCCAGGTCAAGTGGCTTTCCGATTTCGCGTACTGGCTCCGGCCGGACGGGATGCCGTATCTCGTTCTGTACACCCTTCTGATCGTTTTCTTCGCGTATTTCTATACCCAGGTTTCGCTCAACCCCATCGAAATATCGAAAAACATCAGGGAAAACGGCGGTTCCATTCCGGGCATCCGATCGGAAAAAATGGAAGAATACTTTACTAAAGTTTTGAATAGGATTATACTGCCCGGGTCGCTTTTTATCGCATTCATAGCG
>CAZGUL010000404.1:0-2928 GCA_964529055.1 uncultured Spirochaetaceae bacterium | reverse complement strand
AGCTCTTCCGGGTTCCCCGGGGCGTCACGGAGGAGAACTTCATTGAGGGAAACCAGGAACATCCGCCGCCCGGAGAAGCTCATCCCGTCCAGCGCGGGCCGGAGGCGGAGAAGGACGCCGTCCGGCACGCCGTCCAGACCCTCGGCGGTTTTGATGTCGATTTTCTCCTCCGACGCGAGCTCCCGCGCCGAAGGGCGGAGGCGGGTCCGGCGGGCCGCCTGACGCAGGGCGCCCCGGGATGAAACCAGGCCGCCGGCGACGGGATCGGTGTCCGGGATTCCCAGGTCTTCCATGACCGCCGCCAGGGTTTCCATTTCCCGCGGAGAGTACCGGTCCCGGCGGTTTTCCAGGCGCAGGCAGAGGATAAAAGCTTCCCGGGGAGGGAGTTCGGCCTCGTCGATTTCCCGGACCGGAACGGCGGCGGCATTCCCGTCCCGCGCCGCCCCGGCGACGGCCCGGCCCCACACCAGGAACCGCCGGGGCTTTTCGGGGGTCCGGGAAACCAGGACGGGGAGGGGCGGATGGAGGCCCTCCCGCGCGAGGGCGGGGTCCGCCGAACCGGGGCTTTCGGGGAAGTCGAAGGGGCGGGGCATGCCGAGGAGCTCGGCGGGGGAAAATGCGGTCATGCGGACAGGCTACACCAAAGGGCGAATTTTTTAAAGGCCGGGCCGAGCCGCCGGACCCCGGTTCGCCGGCGGGGGACCGTCAGGAAGAAGGCCGGAACCCCTCGAAAAAGAGCCTTTCCATTTCACGGTCGGCGGGGACGGGGACGGAGGCCGCTCCGGCGCCTTTTCCGGTCAGGGTGTGGAGTCTCCGGAAGGCGAAAGTTCGCTCCATCAGGGCTTTCCCGGCGGCGTCGGGCAGGGGGGCCTTCGTCAGGTTGACCAGCCGGGCGAGCCGGAACGCGGTGACCAGCTCCGCCGTGGACAGGCTTCCGGTCCACGGGAAGGCCAGGGACCCCCGGGCCAGGCCGGGATGGGCGTCCAGCGCCGCGGGGGGCGGGTCGAAGCCGGGAAGGCCCGGCACGGGATAGAACAGGGAAATTCCCGCCAGCGTCGGGACCCGGGAGAGAAACAGAAGGTGGGCGACGGCGCTTTCCGGGGTGTCCCCTTCCAGCCCCGCGATGAAGTAGGTCACAAGCGGAACGTCCCGGGCCTCCAGGACCCGCGCCAGTTCCCGGTAGAGGGGTATGTCGACCCTGCGGCCTTCCCGGGAGGAGGTTTTTTCCCCGATGCTGCCCAGGGAAAAATTGAAACGCTCGAACCCGGTGTCGAGGAGCTCCTCCAGCAGCGCGGGGTCCAGGAGCCGGTAATCCAGGCCGTTTTCCGCCGAGAAGGCCGCGCCGGGAAAGCGGCGGGAGAAAAAACGCAGGACCTCCCGGAACCAGGACAGGTCGAGCAGAAGGTTGTCGTCCTCGAAGTTGAGATGGAGGCGCTTTCCCTCGGGAATCTCCCGGGCCTTCAGTTCGATTTTTTCCCGGGGGACTGTCCGGAACTCCCGGCCGTGGCAGAGGGCGTTGCTGCAGAAACGACAGCCCAGGGGGCAGCCCCGGCTCAGGGAAACCGAAACCCAGGCGTCGGCGGCGGTTTCATGGGTGACGGAGAACACGCAGTCCAGGTCTCTTCCCGTCGTCCGTCCGCCGGACAGTATTTCCGTTTCGGCCCCTCCCGCGAGCGGGAGCTTCTCCCGCAGAAGGGGCAGGTTCGTCTCGGCTTCTCCGGTGAGAACGAAATCGAAAACCGGCCGGTCCGCCGTCCTCTGCCGCGTGTAGTACTCCGGCCATGCGCTCGGCCCGGCCCCGCCCGCCGCGACGACGGCGCCGGGCATCCTTTCCCGGACCGCCCTCCCCAGGAGAACCGCGTCTTCGGCGTACGCGTAGGCGAAGGACGAAACGAGTACGATGTCGGGCTCCGCCTCCGCGACGGCGTCTGCACAGGCGCGGTACTCCGGCCCGAAGCGGCCGAACCGGGAGAAAAACGACAGGGGGCCGTGCTCCCCGTCGACGATGAAAGGCCTGAGGTGGCCGGCTTCGGGAGGCAGGGGAAGGGGTCTCTTCCTTCCTTCCGTCGGAAAAACGAACAGCCGGGTATCGAAACCGGCGGCGCGGCAGATTTCCGCCGCGGTGCGTGCCCCCAGGGCGCTCATCCGGCGGGGTGAAAGGTAGAAATCGGTGACGGGAGGGACGACGACCGCGGCACGCACCCCGAAACTATAGCATAAAGGGGGCGAAACGGGGCGAAATTTGTCCTTGTAATCGGTCCGGCAATGTCTTATAGTCCTCCATAGGTTATGAAAAGCAGACTTCTGGGTTTCTTTCGGGATTTTTTTTCCTCCACCAGGACGACCGTCTGGGGAAAACGGAAAGGCTTTTTCGGCCGTGGAAACTTCGCGGAAACGACGCCCTACGTGAATCGCATCATTTCCGACGCGATACTCTACAATGAAATCCCTTCCCCCACCGAAAACGAGGAACTCAGGGCGGGCTTCATCGCCCGCCGCCTCGTGATCCTCGCGTCGGAGGATATCGGCAACGCGGACCCGCGCGGGCTGACGCTGGCCGTCTCGGCGATGGAGGCGGTGGAGTTCGTCGGCATGCCGGAAGCGCGCATCATCCTCGCGCAGGCGACGACCTACCTGGCGACGGCCCCGAAGAGCAACGCGTCGTACCTCGGCGTGGACGCCGCGCTCGCGGACATCAAGGAGGGCCGCACGCTGCCGGTGCCGAAAGCGTTGCGGAGCACCGGCTCGAAGCGCGCGGCGCGCGAGTTCGGACACGAGGGTTACAAGTACGCACACGATTTCGAGGGCCATTTCGTGGACCAGGAATACGTGCCCACGTCGAAGGTCTACTACACGCCGACCGGGCAGGGCTACGAGGACACGATCGGCAAGCGCATGAGGCAGTGGCAGCAGTTGCGCGAGGCCGCG
>CAZGUL010000403.1:0-2944 GCA_964529055.1 uncultured Spirochaetaceae bacterium | reverse complement strand
TGTCCGTGGAGAGCCGTCTCCAGGAAGAGCGGCGCAACAGGATAATCCAGGAAGAGTCCTTCGCGGACGCTCTGGCCAGGCCGTTCCAGCTTACCCTGTGGACCCTGGGATTTCTCCAGTTCGTCACCGCGGACCTGCCGTCGGAGAATTTCGCGTCCCGGTTCAATCCCCCCGATCCCGTGCATCTGGCCCTGGACCTCGGGTGGTACCGGTCGCCGAATTTCGGATACCTTGCGTCCCTCTATCTGGCGTACAACGACACGATGTATTTCGGTTCCTGGGACATACCGAACGGGGACGACAAGGATATTCTGTATTTCACCCCCACGCGGAACCTCCTGACGCTGGCGGGTCTGGGCGTCAGCTACCGGACCCTGGGAAAGCTCTCCGGGGAATTCAACATACTCCTCTACCTGGGAGCCGTGACCTTCGAGGCCAGAGAGCCGATAAATTACATCTATGACGACGGCGTCCTCATCATGGACGACGGCGACAGCAAGACCTTTTTCTTCACGTTCCTTTCGTTTCAGCCCTGCCTGGCCTTCAACTTCAGCGAAAGGTTCTCGGTCAAGACCCGGGTGAGCCTGAACATCGATCCACGGATCATGGGGGGCGGCGACTTCCAGAGCTACCCGTACAACCGCTACTCGAATTTCCTGTTCCTGTACCTGGGGGAAATCGGGGTCTCCTACCGCTTCTGACGGGCCGCGGCTTGCACACATCCGAAAAGCGTTTTAGTATGGGGCCGTCCCGCGGGGCCCGATCCCGCGGAGCGGCGCCATGACATGAACAGATTCGCGTTTTTCGATGTGGACCACACGATCACCCGCCACTCCACGGGCCGGCGTTTCGCCTTCATGGGCGTGCGGACCGGAATGTTCCCCCGTTATGCGCTCCTGTTCATTCCCTTCTATTACTTTTTCTACCGCATCGGCACGATGCCCATCGAAAAACTCAACCGGGAAATTCCCTACCTGAAAGGCCGGAGCTTCGCCGAGATAAACGCCGTCGCGATGGCGAGCTTCGAGAGGTGGGTGAAAAAGGACATTTTCCCCGAAGCCGCCGCCCTCATCACGCGGCTCCAGTCGGAGGGGACCCGCATCGTTCTCGCGTCCTCGTCGCTCTGCGTGCTGATCGAACCCCTCGCCCGCCATCTGGGAGTCACCGACACCATAACAAGCAACACCGAATTCGTGGGAGGCTACGCAACGGGCCGCCTGACGGGTTTCCCGGCCTTCGGCGAGGAAAAGAAACGCTTCGTGGCGGAATTTCTCGCCGGGAACGGCGGCAGGTTCGAGGACAGCTCCTTTTATTCGGACAGCATCAACGACCTTCCCCTGCTGGAGGCGGTCGGAAGCCCGGTGGCCGTCAACCCCGACGCGAAACTGGGGAGGACCGCCCGGGAGCGGGGCTGGGAAATTCTCCGTTTCCGGTGAGGCGCGCGCTCCGGGGAAACCCCGCCGACGTCTCCGGTCAGGCCTGGCGGAGCTCGCAGGTTTCCCCGTCGGGCCCGTAAAAATACGCCACCCACACCCCGGGCCTGAACTCCACCGGTTCCGAATAAAACCTGACGCCCTTTTCCTTCAACCGCGCGTAATCTTCACGGACATCCGACGAGGAGAATCCCGCGTGGATGTATCCCAGATCGGCCTGCCTTTGCCCCGCCGGAACGGGTTTGCCCCGGGGCTCAAGATACTCGAAAAGCTCGAGCATTGCGGCCCCTTTCCGGAGGTGCGCGATCCGCGCCTTGCACCCGGGCATGCCGTTAATCCGGCCCAGGTCCCTCTCGGGGGAGGGTTCGAGAATGCGCTCCACTTCCATCCCGAACAGGTCCCGGTAGAATTCGAGGGAACGTTCCAGGTTCGCCACGCTGAGGCCCACATGATCGAGTTTCGTAATCATTTCACACCGCCTTTGCCATGACACGGTTGAGCCTTTTCACAAAGGCGGCCGGGTCTTTCAAATCCACGCCCTCTACGAGGAGCGCCTGGTCCAGCAGCAGGAAGCTGACGTCCTCGACAAACGATTCGTCCTCCATGCCCTTCAGCTTCCGGACGATTTCGTGGTCCGGATTGATCTCCAGAATCGGTTTCGTTTCGGGAAGGTCCTTCTGCCCCATGGCCTTCAGCATCGCCGCCATCTTGAACGTGGGATCGCTTTCGTCGGTCACGATGCAGGACGGGGAATCGGACAGGCGCACCGAAACCTTCACGTCCTTCACCCTGTCGCCCAGGGCTTTTTTGATCTTCTCGAGGACGGGGCCGGCGTCCTTTTCCTTTGCGCCGTCCTTGTCCGCCGCGAGGTCCTCCCCGGCGTCGCTCCGGTTGACCCCCTTCAGCTCGAAGTCCTTGTACTTTCCGATGGACGGCACGACGATCTCGTCGATCTCGTCGTCCATGATGAGGACCTCGATGTCCTTCCCGGCGTAGGCCTCGAGGAGCGGTGACTTCCGGAGGGCGGCCTCGTTTTCGCCGGTGATGTAGTAGATCGCCTTCTGGTCCGGCAGCATGCGGCCCTTGTATTCCTCCAGGCTCGTGAAGCCCCCGACCTTGGTGGATTTGAAGCGTATCAGCTCCAGCAGGGTTTCCCGGTTGCCGTAATCCGCATACAGGCCTTCCTTCAGCGGACGGTTGTACTCGGCGATGAAATCGGCGTATTTCGCCTTGTCCTCCAGGGCGATCCGCTGAAACTCGCCGAGCATTTTCTTGACAGAAGCGTTCCTGATGTTCAGCAGGATTCTATTCTGCTGAAGGATCTCCCTGCTGACGTTGAGGGGCAGGTCCTCCGAATCGATGATCCCCCGCACGAAGCGAAGATAGGTGGGCATGAGCTCCTTGTCGTCGTCGGTGATGAAGACACGCTTGACGTAAAGCTTGACCCCCGGGCGGTAGTCGACCTGGTACATGTCGAAGGGCGCGCGTTTGGGCACGTAGAAGAGGGTCGT
>CAZGUL010000402.1:0-2957 GCA_964529055.1 uncultured Spirochaetaceae bacterium | reverse complement strand
AACCCGCAGCAGATGGTACAGGGGAAAAACGCTGATCAGGAAAAAAAACAGGATGATGAGCAATACCGGGAGGCTCGTCTGGACCACATTCCGGTAGGATTCATGGGACAGAGGTTTGAAAAAAGACACCACCCGGAAGGTCTCGGTCAGCTTTGTCGGAACGGCGGGGGGTTCGAAGACCTTTATCTGAACGTATGACCTCTGGAAGGGATCGAAATAATTGTACATGTAATCATCGTCGATGTATCCCTCCAGGCCTCCGACCTGGGTCGTTCCGATGGACAGGGACTGGAAAGGCTGGGTGATTAGGAATAGCAGCATGAAAAAGACGATCATGTACATCATGAAGCCGCCCGCGAAGAGAAGAACCTCCTTCGATTTGAAACTCCACGCGACAGCGCGGAACATGGCTACACCGGAAATTCGGGAAAAAAATTTCAGCATGAAATATCCGGGCACGAGGAATACCAGGAGAAAAACCACCGTCCCCAATATGTATTTCATGAATTAATTTTAAGCTTTCCGGCAGGATAATTCCAATTCGTTGCCCGCCGCCGCTTTCGTCACTCTATGCCGAACTTGTCCGCCAGATACCGGTAAGCCTCGTTTATCCGCTGCGTTCTGGCCGTGGCCAGCTCGACGAATTCCTCATCCAGGCTGCTGAACTTGTCGGGATGATACAGCTTCATGAGGTCCCGGTACCTTTCCTTGATCGTTTCCCGGGATATCTTCCCTTCGAGTCTCAGGACTTGCCCGTAATACTTCGCCGGGTTCTTTTTCCTGAGCTCGTCCTCGGCCGCGCGTCTCCGGCTCCTCTCCTCGTCTTCCTTCTTCCGGCGGTCGTATTCGGCCTTGAAGAAATCGTATTCGATCAGTTTTTTATTCGCGGCCAAATTCTTTTTGTGTTCATCCACGCACGCGCGGAGGGCTTCCTTCGTCTTCGCGGCTTCCGCGAGTCTGTACGCGCTGTCCTCCAGCTTTTCCAGGCTGTGATAATGGGTGATTTCCAGGACGCCCCGTGAAAGACAATCGATGTCGGAAGCGAAGGACCGCTCGTCCCTGACGATTTTCGCGAACAGGTCCTCGACGATGTCCCGCTTCTTCTTTTCCCTGCTGTTCCAGTCAAGAGTCTCGACGATTTTCGGATTGTTCAGGGACGCCCGGAGAAAGTCCTTCAGTTCGTTCTTGTACCAGAACGCGGCGACCATCGCGTCCTTCAGCGTCCTTACATACGTCGCGGAAAACTGTTTCATGGCCGATTGAATTTATCGTGTTTTTCAATCCCGGTGCAAGGGCGATTCGGCGCCCCTTCTCAAGCCGCGTTGAGAAGCTTGTACTAGTCTCCAGCCCGGGTTGGAACCGCAGTTCTTTGGCGGCGACGTGCATGAAACGCTCCTGGGTACACTCCGGAGTGTGTGCTACGGAGCCGCGGGCGAAAAGCTGATATTGGATATTAAGTCCCGGCCGGTTTTCTTTAATCCATTCTTAGATACCGCCCTTTTTCCTCGGAAGGTATTATAGTATGATAATAACGGCACCTGATTTGAAAAGTGCAATTTGAAATTGTCTATTAGATAATAGAGAAGATAGACGGGTAGACGATGTAATGATCGAAAACAGCCGGAAATGCGCCGTGTGTTCTCATGTTCTTTCCGGCGGAGAAATAGTCTGCCCGGAGTGCGGGAGCGGGGTGTTCGAGACGGAAAAGCGCGCGGGCGTTTCCGAAGCCGGCGGCACCTGCGGTATATGCGGCCTCCTCTCGCGGGAAGGCCGGTACGTGGAATATACCTACGGTTTCTACAGGCAAAAAACCACGCGCGCGACCGATTGGGGATTGATTCCCGGTACCGTTTCCACGACGAAATACTGGGAATTTCCTCTCGGGCGGGGCGGGATTTTTCTCTGCGCCGACTGCATCCGGAAAAAGCTCAGGAGAAGCATAATTGCCCCCCTCGCGACTGCGCTTTTATGCGGGCTCACGTGGGCGCTCTTTGTTTTCAACTTTTCCGCCCGCTCATGGCTCGGCCGTCTTGTTGTCTGGGCAGGGGAACTTCCGTTCTGGATCGTCGTCGCCGGCGGTATCGCTCTCCCGCTGATGTCCGTTATTGCCCTGTGGACGGCTTTGCGAAATTACGCGGGAAACAAATATGCCTTGGAGGAAAAGGATCGCATCGATTTTTTGGCGGCGGACCACGTGCGCGATGGCCTCCGCGAGACGCATGAGCATTTGAAGCCGGACGACGATAACACGGGAGAGTACGATCCCGCCGGTTTGAATACATGGCGATTCGAGGTCCGGCCCGTCCGCATCGAGGAGCAAAAAATACATCTTTAAGGAGGAATGTCGGAATGAAAAAACCGGTTTCCATATTTTTCTGCATAATTATCGTTATTGCTTTGGCCGGCTGCGCGGGCGCGCCCCGGCCTTCCCGTCCTTCGATACGCGACGCGAATTATCGGAAGGAAATGCGCTCGCAGCATCAGATGGAGAATGGTAAGCGTATCGAGCAGCTTAAAAGCTTTGTCGCCGGCGAAACCACCGACGAGAAGTTCGAGAGTAAATTCTCCCTTAAAACTTCACCAGGGGCGGATGAGAAATGGATGATACATGTCGTGCAGCGGCAGACGAAAAGCACGCGGAAACAGGACGGTTCTTTTTCGACCGATGCATTGTATTATTTAGGAACCGGCTTTCAAATTGGCACCATCAATAAGGTGTCCGGATATGTCGCCGATATCGACTGTGTGGTGATATTCATCGAGGATCGTCTCGCGGAAATCCGTTGGCAGCCCAGAGTGGAGTTCGCCCCCGGTCGATCGGGACATGGCAAAGTCTTACGGCTTGCCGGTGAAGATCCGCCCGGACCTTGGCAGTATCAAGGCAGATGGTACATCTGGTCCGAGTGAGGCGGCTGACGTATTCCTTTGCCGCAGCGCCCGTATAGACGGGCGGCCGC
>CAZGUL010000401.1:0-2985 GCA_964529055.1 uncultured Spirochaetaceae bacterium | reverse complement strand
AGTCCTGTAAAATGACAGGTCTTCCGGGATCTTATAAACCTCCCGCCCCAGTTCGATGAGGGAAAGCCAGAAATCGTAGTCCTCCAGCCCGTAGGCCAGTTCCCCGGAATAGCCGC
This sequence comes from uncultured Spirochaetaceae bacterium, assembly GCA_964529055.1. Lineage (GTDB taxonomy): Bacteria > Spirochaetota > Spirochaetia > DTKZ01 > DTKZ01 > JAKQWJ01. Next base: position 2,869 of record CAZGUL010000401.1, on the reverse strand, counting down.
CGACCCTCTCCCAGTCGTCTTTCCTGAAGAAGGACAGGGAGGGAATGACATTGTCCCGCAGCATGGCCTCCGGAGAGTAGGGCGGGAGTTCATACCGCCCCGTCCCGGCGCCGAAGAACCGCTGCCCGCAGTAGACGATGCCCGCGTCCGGGTGGCTCTCGAAGATCCCGACGGCCCGCTCCAGATAGGCGGGGGCGATCTTGTCGTCGGCGTCGAGATTGAGAATGAGGGGCGCCCGCCCCGCGGCGATCCCCGTGTTCCGGGCCGCCGACGGGCCGCGGTTCGCCGTGCGGAGGACCCGCACCTTCCCGTGCCGGATGCCGTCCAGGATTTCTCCGGTATCGTCCGTCGAACCGTCGTCGACGATGATGCTCTCCCAGGAGGGGAAGCTCTGGGCGAACACAGACTCCAGCATTTCCCGGACATATCTGCCATGGTTGCGGCACGGCGTGACGATGGACACCCGGGGACCGCCGCCCTTCATGGCCGCTCTCCGTGGAATTCCCAGCGCGGCGTGAGGTACAGCAGGCCTCCCTGTCTCATCAGGGCCCTGCTCGTCACGCAGTTGTTGACCATGGTGAAGCCGACGCATGCGCCGGGGTCGTCATAGACGTCGCAGGTGTAATTGAAGATCTCGCTGCACAGCCGCACGGTGACGAGGTACCTGCCCGGGCAGAACCTCAGGTCGCCGATCCCCAGGGAGACGTGCACGGGGAGGGAAACGTCCTTCAGGGAAAAGCCCGAGTCGTTCTCGTACATGGTACAGAGACGTTCCCCGCCTGGCTCCTCGATCCCGACGATGATCTTCACCTTTTTGAGGGGACGCCGGGGTTCGAGAAACAGGTGAATGTTGAGGTCGTCGCCGATGGCGTAGGTGCCCGTCGTCTCGCCGCTGCGGTTTTTCAGTTCGATTCTCGCCAGCCGGATCTCCTGGGTGCCTCCCCTGCGCTCCACGGAGGCGAGATCGGCAAATCCCGGCGAGTCGTCCCGAACCGTCGACCGGTAGGCATCGATCACCTCGTCGGGCGTCCCCGTCCGCCGGATTTTTCCCCTGCTGACCCACAGGCACCGCGTGCAGAGCCGTCGCACCGCCGGCATGTTGTGGCTGACGAAAAGGATCGTTCTCCCCTGCTCCGACACGTCGCTCATTTTCCTCAGGGACTTGTCCTGAAAATCCGCGTCGCCGACGGACAGCACCTCGTCGACCAGGAGGATTTCCGGTTCGAGGTGTGCGGCGACGGAAAAGGCCAGCCTCGCCCACATCCCCGTGGAATAGTGTTTGACCGGCGTGTCCAGGAAATTTTCAACCTCGGAAAAGGCGACGATCTCGTCGAATTTCCCTTGAATTTCGCGCCGCGACAGGCCCAGGATGGATCCGTTGAGGAAGATGTTTTCCCTCCCCGTCAGCTCCGGATGAAATCCCGTCCCGACTTCCAGCAGGCTCGCCACCCTTCCCCGGACGACGAGGCTGCCCTTTGTCGGAGGGGTGATCCTGGCGATGATCTTGAGGAGGGTCGTCTTCCCCGCGCCGTTCTCCCCGATGATCCCCCATCTCTCGCCCGGCAGGACGTCGAACGACACCTCGTCGAGGGCCGTGAATTCCTTCCGGTTCCCGGCGGGCCGGAACCAGGACGACAGGCTTTCCCGCAGGGTCCTGTACCCCGCCGGCAGGTTTCCGGCAATCTGGTATTTCTTGGTGACGGACCTGGATTCGATGACCGGCTTCATAGGATGTCCGCGCAATCGATCTCGTTCCTGTTGAACAACGCGAGGCCGCCGAGAAAAATGAGGACGGAGGCGGCAAGTCCCGTCGCGACGAGCTGCCAGTTCAACGATTCCACTGAAATGCCGACCCTGGCGACATGGATGGCCGCGGCCATGGGGTTCAGCGAAAGAAAAAAGGCAAGGGCTTCCGACCGGACGACGGACTGGGGAAAAACGACGGGGGTGGCGAAAAACAAAAGCTGCAACAGAAAAGGAATGGCGTATCTCACATCGCGATAGCGGATGTTCGCCGCGGCGAAGAAAAAACCGCACCCCAGGGCCGCGAAGACGGTCATGAGGAGTCCGAGGGCGAAACAGCCGAGGAACACCGGGGGGTGTATCTTCACGCCGTAAAAAACGACGAGCGCGACGTAGAGGACCAGGGCGACGGCGAAGTCCAGCAGGGACACCAGCACCGCCGACGCGGGAATGATGATGCGCGGGAAATAGACCTTCTTGATGATGTTGGCGTGATCGATCATGCTTCCGCCCGCGTTGCCGGCACCGGAAGCGAAGAGCCCCCAGAAGATGAGTCCGGAATAGACGAAGACCGGGTACGGGACGCCCGTGTCGACGCGGATGACCCATTTCCAGAAGACGCTGAACAGGATCATCAGCGCCAGGGGCTGAAGGACCGCCCAGCCGATGCCGAGCAGGGTCTGCTTGTACTTCACCTTCACGTCGCGCCAGGCCAGAAACCAGAAAAGCTCCCGGTATTCCCACCACTCGCGCACGTTGAAGCGCGTCCAGCGGGGACGGGTGATTTCATATTCGATCCTGCTCAAGGGCCGGTCCTTTTACCGTCCCCGGGGGGACGGCGTAAGATTCCGCCAACGGTATCCGTTGAAGTACCTTTTTTCCGCATACGAGTCATCGTCGAGGAGGCCCGCTTTCCTCAGATGAACGGGGATCGCCGCAAAAGCGTCGGCGACCCGTTTCTGCGCCGTTCTCAGCACGGGATACCGGTTCCCCAGCGATCGTTTCATTCTCCTGACCCTGTGGAAATACAGGCCGATGTCCCAGTCCCGGTCGTCCATGGCGACCGACGGAAGGGCCGTTTCGATGGTGACGCACGGCGGGGTGAGAACGCGCAGCGCAACGCCGA
>CAZGUL010000400.1:0-2988 GCA_964529055.1 uncultured Spirochaetaceae bacterium | reverse complement strand
AATGAAAAAAACACCCGGTGCCGGCGTCCCGGGCCCGCGAAAATGGGGTTTTCTGCTCCGTCCAACGGCGGCGGCGCTCGCCGTCGTGGCGGCTATCTTTTTCGCCGCCGTCTTCGTTTCAACCGCCGTGGGGACGGCCGGCGTCGTCCTGCTCTTCCTGCTGGGGGTGGTGGTGACGGGGGTCGTCACCGGGGGACTCCAGGGATTTTTCGCCGCCGGGGCGTTTGCGCTGCTTCTTCCGTACTTTTTCCTCCCTCCGGTCCGCGACTTCGGCATAAGCTCACCCGCCGACGTGGAGCTGTTCGCCCTCTTCGTTCCCGCCGGGTTCGCCTCGGCCCTGCTCGTGTCCCGCCTGAAAACGGCGGCCTCCCGGGCGGAGGACAGGGCCCGGAGGGCGGACCTCATGCACCGGCTGGGCCGGGACATCGCCGGGGCGGGCGGCAGGATCGCCGTCCTCTCCGCGGCCCGGCAGGCCATGCGGGAAGTCCTGGACGACAGGATCGATTTTTACGTTCCCGAGGGGCGGGAGCTGCTCAGGCTCTACGAAGGCGACCTCATTCCCGTGGATGAACATTACAGGACTCTGCCCGACTGGGTCTTCGCGGGAAACGAACCGGCGGGAAGGGGCACGCGGGTCATGGACGGGGCGGACTCCCTGTACCTGCCGCTCCACTCTGAAGGCCGCACGCTGGGGGTCATGGGCGTTCGCTGCGCGGACCCCCGGGAGTATTTTTCCCGGGACAAGCGTCTGCTGCTGGAGGCCGTCGCCGCACACATAGCGTCCGCCCTGCGGCGGGAAGAGTCGGCGGCGAACGGGCACCAGGAGAATCTGCTGGCGGAGGGGGAAAGGCTGCGGGCCTCCCTGCTCCGTTCCATTTCGCACGATCTCCGCACACCCCTCACGAGCATCGTCGGCTCCGCGGGGTACCTGCTGGAAAAACACGGCGGCGACTCGTCCACGGCCGACAGGGAAATGCTGGCAAACATCCGCGACGAGGCCGCGTGGCTCTCCCGGATGGTGGACAACATCCTGAGCCTCACGCGCTTCGAATCGGAAAAGGTTCTGCTGCGAAAGGAGTCCGAATCGGTGGAGGATGTGTTCAGCTCCGCTCTCCGGGTGCTGGCCGCGCGGCTCGCCCATTACCGGGTGAGCGTCCGGCTCCCCGATTATTTCCTCCTTGTTCCCATGGAAAGTTCCCTGATCGAACAGGTCCTCGTGAATCTTCTCGACAACGCGATGAAGTATTCCGGAACCGGCTCCGAAATCGACATCTCCGTGGAAAGCGGGGACGGGGAGGCGGTCTTCGAGGTCGCCGACAGGGGCAGGGGGGTTCCTCCCGGGGATCGGGAACGCATTTTCGAGAAGTTCGAACGCGGAACCGGAGAGCAGACCCGCGGAGTCCGCGGTTCTGGTCTGGGCCTTTCGATCTGCAGGGCGATCGTGGAAGCGCACGGCGGACGGATCCATGCGTTCCCGCGGGACGGCGGCGGGTCGCGCTTCATATTCACCCTGCCCCTGGAGGTCGAATCCCATGGATAACAATCCCCTGCTGCTGCTCGTAGAGGACGAAAGATCGATACGGAATTTCCTGAAGGCGTCCCTTTCGACGCAGGGCTACCGCTTCATCGAGGTGGAAAGCGGAAAGGACGGGCTTTCGCTGGCGGCGTCCCACGTTCCGGACCTGGTGCTTCTCGATCTGGGACTTCCGGACATGGACGGCCTTGCGGTGATCCGGGAGCTGCGCACCTGGTCGCAGATGCCGGTCATCGTCATCTCCGCCCGGGGGCAGGAAAGGGACAAGGTCGCCGCGCTGGACGCCGGGGCCGACGACTACCTGACGAAGCCTTTCGGGGTCGGGGAGCTTCTGGCCCGCATCCGGGTTGCCCTCCGGAACAGGGCGCGGCTGCCCTCCCGGGCGGGGACGGAGGACCCGGCCGCCTTCACGGCCGGCGACCTGCGGGTGGATTTCGAGGCCCGCCGCGTTTTCCTCGGCGACCAGGAGATACATCTCACGCCGATAGAGTACAAGCTGATGACGGCGATGACGAAAAACGCGGGCAAGGTGCTTACCCACAATTTTCTGCTCCGCGAAGTATGGGGGCCCGGCAGCGGCGACCAGAACCACTATGTGCGGATCTACATGGCCGGGCTCCGGCGGAAACTGGAGCGGGACCCCGCCCGGCCCCGGTACATTTTCACGGAGGTGGGCGTCGGCTACAGACTGGCCGACGAATGAGAATCGGCTTCTTCGCTCTTGTCGATCTGGAAGATTTCGATGAAAATTTCCAGGGCCGCGAAAAAGAAAATGATGATCATGGGGCCCACGATGAGCCCCTGGAACCCGAAAAACTGCAGCGAACCGAGGATCGAAAAGAAGATCAGGAGCGGGTGAATCTTGATCTTGTCCTTCAGGATAAAGGGTCGCAGCAGGTTGTCCAGGGTGGAGATCAGGATGCCGCACAGGATGCCCAGGGCCAGTGCGGCGCCGGGACCGTCCACCGTGAGCTTGTACAGCGTGACGGGCAGCCAGACCCCCGCGGCGCCCACCATCGGTATGAAGGCGAAGAAAAACAGAACCAGCGAGAGCAGAAGATACCCGGGAATCCCGAACAGGTAAAAGAGGATGAAGGCTATGGCGGCCTGATACAGGGCGACGAGGAAATAACCGTTCAGGAGATGCAGGACGGTTTCGCGGAATTTCCGGATGAAGACCTGGATGTGCTTCGTGTCCATCGGCACGGCGCGGACGAAGAGCCTGAGCAGATACTCCCCGTCCACCAGCAGGAAGTACAGGGTGAAGACCATGAAGCAGAGCGTAATGATGAAGGTGGTCAGGTTCCTGATCAGCATCGTCGAGGTGTGCAGCAGGACCGAGGCCCCCTCCCGGACCGCGGCGAGGATCTGCGCAGAAAGATTGAAGGTGGAAAGGTCGTAGCTTCCCAGGGTTATTTCCTTTATCAGCCTGACCAGGGGCGATTCGGAATCGA
>CAZGUL010000399.1:0-2989 GCA_964529055.1 uncultured Spirochaetaceae bacterium | reverse complement strand
CTTCCCCCTCCTTGCCTCCCGGGACAAGGTGCTTCCGGAGGGGCTCCCGGCCTATGCCGAAAGCCTGAAAGCCGGCATGACCGAAGCGGCTTCGGCCGCGGTTGACGAATTCTTCGCGTCCCCTCCCCGGGAAGGCGCCGCTCTTTCCGCGGATGCCCTGAAGACCCGAATCCTCGCCCGCCATCCGTTTCTGGACATCGAGGCCGTAAACGCTGTGGAAACGTCGCTGCCGGACCCGGCCCTCTACGCCAGGGGGCGGGAGCTGTATTTTGCCGCCCAGGACGGCCGGAAAGAGGCCGTTTTCGGGGAGTCCCGGGAGCTGGCCGTGGAAACGCTGCGGGAGGAACGCCAATTGGAAAGGCTGAAAAAATACGGCGAACTTCTGTCCCGCTATCCGGACCTCATCGAATTTCTGGCGATAGAAAAATTATCGCTCCAGGATATCTCCGACCAGCTTCGCCGGCGACAGGGGTCCGGGAATTAGCATGGAGTATTTCTTCAACTTCGCGAAAATGTCCTACGTGCAGGGGCTCAAGCCCGACGGCTGCATCCTGTGCGAAATCATAAAAAACAGGGACCCGCGGAACGACCTGACCGTCTTCGAGGACGATCTCTTCACGATCGTCGTAAACCTCTACCCATACAATCCGGGGCATCTCATGATCTTCCCGGGGAGGCACATCGAGGACATCAGGGACTATTCGCCTGAAGAATCCGTGCGGCTCCACGAACTTTCGTGCCGCTTCCTTTCGATTCTGGACGCCTCCCACCATCCGTCGGCCTACAATATCGGCTACAACATGGGGTACAACGCCGGCGCTTCGATCAAGCACATCCACCTGCACATCATCCCCCGCTACCCCCGGGAGCTCGGAATCGCGGACCTTCTTGCGGGAAAGCGCGTTCTCGTGGAAAGCCCGATGGACACGGCCGCGAAAATCCGGGCCGCCCTTTCGTGAAACCGTGACACACGGTCAGGGTTTTTCCGTCTCGAGCATGGAGAGGTAGCGAAGGGTCTTTCTTGCCAGGGAAAGAACCCGGACGCAGGCCCGGACCTGGTCCGACATTCCCGCCGACCGGCGCGACAGCGCCTCCAGAAACGCCCCGTCCTCTTCGAGGTTCGAAAATCCGGACAGGAGCCCCTCCAGATGGAACATCCCGGTGGTGAAAATCCCGTTGCCCTCGTTGTCCTTTCGGGCGACAAAAATCCGGTAGAACTTATGCTGGGAGAATTGTTTTTCAACCGCGTATTTCAGGCGCAGGAACGTTTTCCCGTCCTGGTATTCGGGTGAAAAGGAAAAGTCGAACGCCTTCAGCTTCGCTTCCGTTTCCTCCAGGCCCGCGGCATGTATCTGCAGCAATCCCAGGGTTTCCCGATGCCTGCCCGGTACCATCCGGGCAAGTTTCGTCGCAACCTGCCTGACCACGCCTCGGTAGTGAAGACGGACCACTCCGTTCATCACCGCCAGCGACTTCGGGTGAGTGAAGCCCGGCAGACCGGGTTTCGGGATGAGACCCAGGGCAGGGTTCATGAAAAATTCGAATGCCGGGGGCTCGGCGTCGTCGAACAGTTCCTTCATCAAATCGCCGAGCATGCCCCGCCGCAGGCGGAGAAAGTAATCGTCGAAACCGAGCATGACGCGCAGACAAAGTGAATCGGCATAGAAATCCGTCAGGCGCAGTTTCGGCCGGTACACCAGCAGTTTGTAGTACGGGTCCTCCCTGTAATAGCGGATGAGCTCCGCCAGGGGGAGGTCCGAGACCACCGCGCGTGCCTCTTCGACGAGAGCGCGGGACCGGCTTTCCAGGGTGTCCGCCCAGGCACCGCCTTCCCCTCCCCCCCCGCGTCGGAAGGTTCCCTCGGAATACGCCCCGGCCAGCGCTTTCCGGAGTTCCGGCCGCACCGGCCCCGCGTTTCCGATCCTGCGCAGGGGATGCATAAGGCAGTAAAGCCACTCCAGGTACTGGATGGCCGGAATGATTTCGGCGGCGCGGAACACGGGGGTCTCGTCTTCCCCGTCTTCGCCGTCCCAACCGAAAAGGCGGAAGAATTCCTGGAACGGAAAGTTCACCAGGTTTCTGATGCTGTAGAGGGGCGTGATATCGGCTTCGAATCTTTCCAGACCGGAATCACGCAGGGACTCACGGTACGAGGCCAGCCGCGATTCCACGAGGGAAAGAAGAGACTCCCGCGATTCGGTCTGGATGAAGAGTTCTTTCATTTCCTCGGCATCGACGATGTCTGACAGCTCTTTTTTCAGACCCGGGACCGCCCCGGTCAGAAAACGGTTAACCACGATTTCGACGGTTTCCGGTCCGTCTAAAACGTCTCCGATGACCGTCCGGAGAGGAACGGCTGCGCGGTACAGTTGCCAGAACGCCCCCGCGAGTTCGGGGCCGAAGGTGCGGGCCGTGAAATCCGTGAGTCCCGGAAATGTTTTCCGGATCGTTTTCCTGAGGTCCCGCAGCCGGGCGGCAAGAAGGGCTTTTTCGTCCACGCGACGGACAAAAACATGTCCGGCCCAATACCGCACCTTCGACGGAAGCGCCGAAGTTCTGAAGTCTTCGATCAGCTTTCCGGTCCTGCTTTTTTCGTCGCAGGGGAATTCTATGACCGCCGTATCCTCCGACGCGGCGAATGAGAGGGACTCCGCGATCCGTTCGCGGATCTTCCGTTCCTCAATGTACGAAAGGGCCATGACCCGCCTACCCCCGCTTCCAGGACCTGATCGCCAGAAGCCTGCCTTCGATGGCTTCGACCTCCACCGTGTCGTCCGCGGCGACGTTGCTGATTCCGAAGTCTCCGGGTTCCCACACAAGATCGTCCAGCGGCCATTTGAGGCCCCGGGAACGCATCCGGACGGGTCCGGGGCCCAGGGGAAGAAACGACACTTCTCCTCCTTTCCACCCCCGGAGAACGTAGACCGGCTTTACCAGGCTTATCTCTTCCTTGTCGGTCAGCCAGACGTCGGGGGAGTTTTCACGCAAA
>CAZGUL010000398.1:0-3016 GCA_964529055.1 uncultured Spirochaetaceae bacterium | reverse complement strand
TACACGTCGACGCCCCCGGCCTCGCGGCGGGGAACGTAGATCGTCTCCTCCAGAATTTCCGCCAGGGCTGGGAAGGCCTCCGCGACGGCGACCCCCGCGTCCTTTTCCGCCGCCGCCAGTTCCGCCAGCGCCGCGAGCGCGTATTGGAAGGCCCGGAGGGGCTCCGGCTTCCAGGCCTCCGCGTCGAAAAAGCGGGCCGCGAAGGCCTGCGCCCGCATCCTGATTTCGGCAAAGCTCGACGCCCCCAGGAGACGGCGCAGGGATTTCAGGAGGTCCTCCACAAACTCCCGGAGCTCCGCGTCCGCCGTCCGCAGGGCGTCCCGCCACGGATCCGCCGGGCCGTCCGCCGCGGTGTAGGAGCCGTGGCAGCTTTTCGCCGTTCCCAAAAGGACGGCGTCCCGGGCGAGGACGGGGTCCTTCCACGGAAAGGCGCCGTCCAGCAGGAACCTTTTGAGATCGTCCACCCGGAATCCGCCGGAAACCGCCGCGGCCGCGGAGGCGAAGAAGTTCCCTCCGGGGCAGGCGGAAAGCCCCCGTCCCAGCCGGATGTGGACCGGCACTCCCTGGAGTTTCGCCTGCTCTTCCAGCAGGCCGGCGTAGTCCTCCAGCCCCGGGAAAGTCACCATGATTTCATCCGCGGGGGTTCCGGAGTCCAGCAGGGCCGCGATCCGGGTCATGAGGCCCCGGATTTCCTGGCGGGTGTTGCCGTACTCGTCCAGGTAAGGGACCTCCGTCTCCGGAATCCCCACCGGGCGGACCCTGTCCGACCCTTCCAGGGCGGGCCGGAAATCCTCGTAGTCGGCGATGACTTCGGGGAAGAAAAGAAAGACCGTTCCGTCCACCCGGGGTTTTCCCCTTTCCTCGAAGGCCGGCTCGTAGAGGCCCCCCGCCTGGAGGAAGTCCCCGTACAGGCCGCGAAGGCGGCGCAGGTCGGCGACCAGGTCCTCCTCCAGGACGGCCCCGGTCCGCCCGACGGCTGCGAGCACGGTCTCGAGGCGGGGCAGCACCGACCGCAGGCTGCGGGCGAACACCGACGAGGTCTCCGCGAAGCCGGGCCGGACGAACCAGCGGAGAAACGGGGCTTCCCGGTTTTTCCGCAGAAGGTCGCGGACGAAAAAGACCCGGAGCGCCGCGTTGACGGGCCTCCTGTTTTCCCGGCCCGGAAAGGCCTTTTCCTTGAAGGTGTCCCACGAGACGATCCTGTCCGAACGGAAGGCGGAAATGCCCGCCGCGTCCAGAACGCCCCTGCGCCAGAAACGGGCCGCCACCTCGGACGGAAAAACGAAGAGGACCGCATTGTCCCGGGCGTGTTCTTTCAGGATGTCCGTTACCGTCGTCACGGAGAGCCCTCCCCCGCCGGAATTATACCCCAGGCGGCCGCGGGGGGCAAGAAATCGGCCCGCTGCGGCGCGGACCGCCGTCCAGGGCGCCATTTCCTTGACCGGAAGGCGGGGTGTGGCTACATTATAGGGGAGGTTGAACACAACAATGAGCGAAGAAAGGACGGACATGCCGGGCAATCAGATCATACCCGTGGAGCACGCGCTGCCGAACAAGCTGCTCGTCATCCCGCTTTTGGGAAAACCGATTTTCCCCGGGATATTCACACCCATCATGATGGCCTCCCAGGACGACATCGCCGTGGTGGAGCAGAGCCTCGCCGGGGACTCCCTGATCGGGATGGTGCTCATCAAACCCGACGAGGCGGACAAACCCTCGGCCGCGGACCTGTATTCCGTCGGCACCGTGGCGCGGATCGTCAAGAAAATCAACCTCCCCGACGGGGGCATCAACATCTTCATCTCCACCCTGAAACGCTTCAAGATCAAGAAGTTCCTGAAGGACTCCTCGCCCGTCATCGCCGCGGTGGAATACCTGGAGGACGAGGAGGAAACGGGCATCGACGTTAAGGCCCTGACCCGGGCCATTCTCAGCGAGATGAAGCAGATTTCGGAAAACAACCCGCTCTTCTCCGAGGAGATGCGGCTCAACATGGTCAACATCGACCATCCCGGCAAGATCGCCGACTTCATCGCTTCGATCCTGAACGTGGACAGAAAGGAACAGCAGAAGATACTGGAAACCGTCAACGTCCGCAAACGGATGGAGCAGGTCCTCCTTTTCATCAAGAAGGAGCAGGAGCTCCTGCGGATCCAGAAAAAGATCCAGAGCCAGATCAACGAAAAAATCGAAAAAAGCCAGAGGGAATACTTCCTGAAGGAACAGCTCAAGACCATCAAGCAGGAACTCGGGATGCCGGTGGACGCCAAAAGCGGCGAGTACCAGAGGTTCAAGGACGCGGTGGAAAAGCTCGGCCTGGAAGGCGAGGTGAAGGAGCAGGTCGGGCAGGAACTGGAAAAATTCAGCCTGATGGACCCGAACGCGTCGGAGTTCATCGTCACCCGGAACTACCTGGACACCATCGTATCCCTGCCCTGGCACGAACCGAAGCCGGAAACCATCGACATGAAAAAGGCCCGGCGAATACTGGACGCGGATCACTACGGCCTGGACGACGTGAAGGAGCGCATCCTGGAGTACCTGGCGGTGCGGAAGCTGAAGAAGGACACGAAGGGGTCCATCCTCTGTCTCGTGGGCCCTCCGGGAGTCGGCAAGACCTCCGTCGGGAAATCCATCGCAGGGGCCCTGGGCAAGAAGTTCTTCCGCTTCTCCGTGGGCGGCATGCGGGACGAGGCGGAAATCAAGGGCCACCGCCGGACCTACGTGGGCGCCATGCCGGGCAAGATCATCCAGGGGCTCAAGATCGTCAAGACGAAGGACCCGGTTTTCATGATCGACGAAATCGACAAGCTGGGCGCCTCCTACCAGGGCGACCCGTCGTCCGCCCTGCTCGAGGTACTGGACCCGGAGCAGAACGTCGCGTTCCGGGACCATTACCTGGACCTGCCCTTCGACATCGGCCACATCCTCTTCATCGCCACGGCCAACACTCTGGACACGATTCCCCGGCCCCTGCTGGACCGGATGGAAGTCATCCGGCTCTCGGGCTACATCG
>CAZGUL010000397.1:0-3032 GCA_964529055.1 uncultured Spirochaetaceae bacterium | reverse complement strand
CGGGGATCTCGTCCGCCGCCTCGGCGCTCCCGGCGTCCGGGGGCTTTCCTCCCGGAACCGCCGTACCGCCGGAGGTTTCCCGGCCGCGGGACGGAGGCTTCTCCGGTTCCGGGCCGGCCCCCTTCGAACCGTCCGCATCCACGCCGGTTTTCGGACCCCCCGCCTTTCCGGCGGGCGCCTTTCCGGGCGTCTCCGGCGCGTCGAACAGGTCCGCCAGCGGCTTCAGGGATTCCAGAAACCCCCGGAGATTGAAGTTCCGTCCGCTCACCGTCAGCACGGCCTTGCCGCTCTTCCGGGTGAACAGGAGCTGGGAGTACGCCGACAGGTTTTTCGCCGAAACGGAAACCACCGACGAGAGGGGGATGATTTCCGGGTGGGAGTTCCGGGAGCCGGCGACGAAAAACAGGAGCCGCCGGTCCGTCAGCGCCAGGAGTCCCGCCGCCCCGGAGCCGGTGCCCCGGATGAACTCGCCCTGGAAAAAGCCTTCCAGCACGTCCAGGAGATCCTCGTTCTCCTCGAGCCGCATCTCGAAGCCCGCGAGAAAATCGTCCTTGAAGGAAACGTACTGCCAGTTTCCGATTCCGCTCAGTTTTTCTTCGATCCGTTTGACGTCCGGCACGCCTTCACTCTAACAGATATGCGGAAAAAGTACAAATGCGGCCCGCGTTGACGCGGGGCGGGCCGCCGCGTATAGTACCGGCATGATCAACGACAGCCTGCTTCTCCTCACCGCGGTCATCTGGGGCTTCGCCTTCGTCGCCCAGAGGGCCGGCATGGAGCTCGTCGGCCCCTTCACCTACAACGGCGTCCGGTTCGCGCTGGGAGTCCTGTCCCTGCTGCCGGTCCTGCTCTACGCCCGCCGGCGGGGGGAAAAACTCCTTCCCGCGGGGGGGCTCCGGGAACTCGCGGCCTGGGGCTGCACCGCCGGAGCGGTCCTTTTCACCGCCGCGTCCCTCCAGCAGGTCGGCATCGTGTACACATCGGCCGGAAAGGCGGGTTTCATAACGGGGCTCTACGTGGTGCTGGTACCCCTCATCGGGGCGGCCCTGGGCACCCGGAGCGGCGTTTTCCGCTGGATCGGCGCCGCGGCGGCCGTCGCGGGGCTGTATCTTCTCAGCGTCAACGAGGCGCTCACCGTCGGCCGGGGAGACGTCCTGATCCTCCTCTGCGCGGTCTTCTTCGCCGCCCACGTTCTCCTTCTGGCAAAGATATCCCCCCGGTTTCACCCGGTGCCCCTGTCGATGATCCAGTACGCCGCCTGCTCGGTGCTCAGCCTGGTTTTCGCCGTCGCGGGGGAAACGATCGTCCCCGCCGCCCTTCTCGCGGTCTGGCTGCCTATCTTCTACGGCGGCGTTTTCTCCGTGGGAATCGCCTACTCGCTGCAGGTCGTGGCCCAGAAAAAGGCGCACCCGACCCACGCGGCGATCATCCTGAGCCTGGAGGGACTTTTCGCCGCCGTCGGGGGCTTTCTGCTCCTGGGCGAGCGCTTCTCCGGCCGCGAAATCGCCGGGGGCGTCCTGATGCTTGCCGGAATGATCGTGAGCCAGTTCTCCGCGCCGGCGGCGAAAGCGGCGGCGGAAAAACCTTGATTTTCACCGCTTCCGTTAGTATCTAGGAGATACCGTTTTCCGGAGGTTCCCCGTGAGGTCAGGTTTTCTCCTTTTTTTCGGCATCTTCTTTTCCGTGTACGGCCTGGTCAACCTGTACATCGGTCTGCACGGGCGGCATTTCCTGCGGGCCGCGGGCATTCCGACGGACCCGCGCCTGTACTGGCCCCTCTTCTGGCTTGTCGCCCTGTCCTATATCCTGTCCCGGTTCCTGAACGGACACGTGCCGGACCCGCTGTACCGGCCCCTCCATGCCGCCGGGGTGTACTGGCTCGCCGCGATGGTGTATTTTTTTCTGATCCTTCTCGCGGTCGACCTGGTCCGGCTGGCGGACCGTCTTTTCGGCTTTCTGCCTTCCGGAGCGGCCGCGGCCAGATTCGCCCTCGGCACAGGGTCCGCGATCATCCTGGTCGTCGCCGGTCTCCTGGTTTACGGCGCCCTGAACGCCCGCAGACCCGTCGTGACCCGGTACGAAATTTCGATAGACAAGGAACTGAAGGGCCGCGGGGAACTCCTCGTGGCGCTGGCGTCGGACATCCATCTCGGCGCCCTGGTGAACGGCCGCATGCTGTCCCGCCTGGTGGACGAAATCAACGCCCTCGAGCCGGACGTCATCCTGCTGGCGGGGGACATCCTGGACGAGGACCTGGGCCCCTTCGTGGAGAGGAACATGGACGCCGACCTGGGAAGACTTCGTGCGCCCCTGGGCGTGTACGCCGTTCCGGGCAACCACGAATACATCGGCGGCAGCCTTGACGAGTTTACCGGGCATCTCCGTGCGGCGGGGATCGACATGCTGAAGGACCGGGTCGTCACGCCTGCGGGTTCCTTCCACATAGCGGGACGGGACGACCGCTCGGCGGAGAGATTCACCGGCCGGAAGCGCATGTCCCTGACGGAGCTGACCTCAGGCCTCGACCCTGCCCTTCCCCTCCTCGTGATGGACCACCAGCCCTACGGTCTGGACGAGGCTGCCGCCGCCGGCGCGGACCTCCAGGTTTCCGGCCACACCCACCGTGGCCAGTTCTGGCCCAACAGCATCGTCACCGGCCTCGTCTACGAGCTCGACTACGGATTGTTGAAAAAGGGCGGCACCCATTTCGTTGTTTCCTCCGGCTACGGGACCTGGGGCCCCCCGGTGAGGATCGGAACGCGGCCGGAAATAGTGCTTATCCGGGTCAGCGGGACGTCCGCCTCGGCCCGCCCGACCGGGCGGTGAAAGTCGCGCGCCGGGGGGCGCGGCCGGGGTGTGTGTCGGAGGGGCCTCGGAGTCCGTCCCGCTGACCCGGCTTTCGGCGGGGGGGACGTCCGCCCCGGCCCGCCCGACCGGGCGGTGAAAGTCGCGCGCCGGGCGGCGCGGCCGGGGAGTGAGTCGGAGGGGCCTCGGAGTCCGTCCCGCTGACCCGGCTTTCGGCGGGGGGGACG
>CAZGUL010000396.1:0-3038 GCA_964529055.1 uncultured Spirochaetaceae bacterium | reverse complement strand
CGCGGACAGGGCGATCTTTTTCGCGGACAGGGCCGATGAGTGCACCCACCCCCCCGGCCTTCCGGCCGCGGGCGAAATCAGGCTCCAGGCGCCGGATTTGCGTTCCACCCGCAGCTGCTGCCCGTAGGCGGCCGTTCCGAGAACGCGGCCCACGAAGGACGGGTTCTCCCGGATCTGGGTTTCCCGCACCTGGACGTAGGCCGTGTCGGCGGCGTAAAGGAAGGCCGCCGACGCGAATAAAAATACCGCAAGGAAAAATCGCCGCATGACTGTTTGCCTCCTTCTACACAATAAAACATGCGGAGAAGAGGCGCAACAGTCAATCAGAAGATTCCCACCCGGACGCCCACCGCGAGCTTGAAAATCGCCCCCGCCTCGACGTCCGACGCGGCGAACCACAGGTTCGGCTCCAGGTACAGGGAGATGGTCCGGAAATTCTTCCACTCCGGGATCCGGAAACGGGCGAATTCCCACTGCAGGAGCACGGCGGACATCACCAGGGGATCGCTGTCCGCATCCATCGTGAAGTACGAGAAATTCGCACCCACCGCGAAGGCCATGGAGAAGAACGACCAGTCCGGCCCGAGGAAGTAGTCGAAGGGCAGGATCATGATGTTGGCGATGAGCTTCGCGCCCACCACCGATCCGGTGAAACGGCCCGGAGGCGCGACGCCGGCCTGGACCTGCAGCTTTACGTTGTCGTCGAAAAAGCTCACTCCCACGCCGAAATCCGCGTAGGTCGCGCCGAGCACGTGGGAGTCCAGGTACAGTCCCTGGATGAACTGCGGGATGGCGTACCCCGACTTGTCCCCCGTCCGCAGGTTGACCTCGATCTTCTCCAGGCCGTACTCGTCGCCGGCGGTGCCGTACAGGAGGAGCGACTCGGAATGCAGGCTCCCCTCCTCGGGCGCCACCAGGGTGATTTCCGGGGGGGCGGTGTCCACCGTCAGCGCGATGCGCTCCACCGCGGAGCGGCCGTCGGCGAATTCCGCCCGGACCAGTATCGGCAGAAGTCCCCGGGGCAGCACCCCGGTTTCGAGGCGGAATTTCCAGTCCTCCCCGCCCTTCACCTCCTGGAACGACCGGCCGTTGTCCAGGCTCACCAGGACCCGGGACACTTCGTACATCCGCCCCGCCCTCTTTCCCGCCGCCTCCGTCTCCTCCGGGGTCAGTTCCATCCGCGCCTTTCCCCTCAGCCAGGGCCTGCCTGTGACGGCGTCCCCCGTGCGATGACTCTCCACGGTGAGGACCGGCCCCGAAGCCTTCATGTACACGGGGTGGACGACGCTCTTCACGACCGCTCCGGAAGCCGTGGTGAATCCCGCCGAAAACTCGACGCGGCCTTCACCCGCATCCTCCGTCACGGAGTGGTGGAAGAAACCGAAGCGGTCCACGTCCGCCTCGGCGAGGGTCCGGTCCCCGGCGAACACCCGGATTTTCTCCGGCGTCTCCGGTCCCGTCACCCTGCCGGTGACGACGAGCGGCCCGGTGTGCTCGATCCCGGGCAGGGGATTGAAGATGACCACCCCCGTCGCCCCGGTTTCCTTCGCGAGCTCCAGGTTGCGGACCACGACGGAGGAGTTTCCCGCCGCGTCCGCGGCGATCATCCTGAGGTTGTACTTGCCGCTGGGCAGGGAGGAAATGTCGAGGGTCTCCAGGATGACGTTCTTCGGCTCCATGTCGACCTTCAGTCCCTTCTGCGTTCCCGCCACCGGCGAAAGCTCGAAGGACAGGGACTCCACACGGATGTTGTCGCTGAGCTGTCCCGACACCCGCAGGGACGGACCGGTGACTCGGCCGTCGGCGGGTTCCCCGATGGAAACGCCGGGGGGCGTGTTGTCGATGCTGATGAGAGAGGAAATCCGGGACTCCACGCCGAAGGTGTCCACGCCCACGATGAGGACCGAGTAGACTCCGTCCTTGTAGGCGGAGGTGTTCAGCGACAGGCTCCAGGCATCCCTGCCCTCCGCGAGCTGGAAGGTGCTGCCGTTGTCCAGCGAAACCTTCACCTCCGCGATGCCGTTCAGGTCGGCCGCGGTTCCCTTCAGGAACACCGTTCCCCGGTTGTACACCCGG
This sequence comes from uncultured Spirochaetaceae bacterium, assembly GCA_964529055.1. Taxonomy (GTDB): domain Bacteria; phylum Spirochaetota; class Spirochaetia; order DTKZ01; family DTKZ01; genus JAKQWJ01. The sequence continues at coordinate 962 of CAZGUL010000396.1, read as the reverse complement.
AAATCCGGCTCCTTCACCGTGATCGTCGGCGCATCGGTGCTGACCCGTATCGTCGCCGACACCGGCGTTCCAGCCAGGCCGTAGATGTCCTCCGCGTAGACCTCGATTTTCTGCTCGCCGCTTTTCACCGCGGAAAGGGGCACCTCGACGCGGAAGCTCTGCCCGGCGGAGAGTTTCTGATGGGCGCCTTCGCCGATTCTCCAATGGACCGCGGCGACGCCGTCGTCGTCGAAGGCCATGCCGGAAATCGTGAAATCGTCGGTGATGACCGCGTTGTCCGCGGGAAGGTTGAGCTGGACCGAAGGAAGGTCCCCCGCCCCGTCCACCCGTACCGCGGGGGACGCCGTCGCGGCGTTGCCCGCGGCGTCGACGGCGCGGATGCCGACGCTTCCCTTCGCCTTGTCCAGCGCGGTGAAGTCCGTCACGAAGGAGAAGGAAGCCCCGGAGAAATTCGGCACCCCTTCCAGGGGCGTGTACGTCTTTCCGTCCAGGGTGTAGGCGATTTCGGTTATCGGCGCGGCGGAGACGACCTCGCCCGAAACGGTCACGCTGCCGTTGACGACCTCGCCGCTCCGCGGCGCGGTGATGGAGACGGCCGGCGGGGCGGCATGCTTGTTCACCGGATGGTAAAACGGATAGTTCCCGACCCCGTCGGAAACGGTCCTGATTTCCAGGTGGACCGGGCCGTCCGGCACGGCGTCCAGGGATATCTGGGCCGAAAAGGCGCCTCCGTCCCCCATGCCGATTTCACGCCACGCCTCGGCGGGTCCCAGGCGGTATTCCAGGCGTCCGCCTTCCGCACCCTCGGCCCGTCCCGCCAGGTTGAAGGGTTTGTTCACATACGCGAAAACCTGCGGCCTGTCCACGGTTATCCGGGACGGCTCGGGGGCCGGCGGAGGAACGGTGTTCGCCGGGACCGGCGGCCGGATCACCCTGATCCGGAGCTCCTCGCCGAGGACACC
>CAZGUL010000395.1:0-3039 GCA_964529055.1 uncultured Spirochaetaceae bacterium | reverse complement strand
GGAGGAAGGAATTCTGAATTTCGCCGGCTGCGTTCTCGTCATTAGCCATGACCGGTGGTTCCTGGACCGCATCGCGACGCACATCCTCGCCTTCGAGGGGGATTCCCGCGTTTTCTGGCATGAAGGGAACTTCGCCGACTACGAGGAAGACAAGCGGCGCAGGCTCGGAGACGCGGCGGTCGAACCCCACAGGATCAAGTACCGTCACCTGACGCGGGACTGAGGTCGTCTTTTATCATGCGCCTCTCCCTGCCCCTGCTGCATGACGCGCATTCCCACGGCAGCCTGTACGCGGCCCTCGCCGGCGCCCCGGATATCTCCGCGCTGGGGACGGAGGATGCCGTCACGGCCCTGCGGGCTCTGCCGGATGACGGCCTCACGCTTGTGACGGGATACCGGAACGCGGAGCACCGCATCGGACCCGGGGAGCTCGCCGCCCTGCCGCCCGCGCTCATCGTAAACTCCAGCCTCCACGGATACCTCGCCACCGATTCGGCCCTCCCTTTTCTGCGGGAGATCTGCCCGGAAATCGGGGAGCACCGGGGCGACACGGCCTGGAAGGAGGCTCACATACCCTTTCTTTTCGCCCGCTACACGGCAGTCGCGGGACTGGACGACGCGAAGATCGGTTCCTTCCTTTCCGGTCTGGAAAAGCTGGGCGTCGGGTCGACCGAGGACATGAGCGTTTCCGCCGAAGCGTACCGGGTGATCCGCCGGTCGCCCTTCCGGGAGAGGTTTGTTTTCTGGATGTCCCCGGAAGAGTACGAATCGCTGAAAATCGATGAACGGCCGGGCGTCCGGGGAATAAAACTCTACCTGGACGGCTCCTTCGGCGCCCGGACCGCGGCGGCCAGGAAGGGCTACAGGGACGGGGGAAGGGGATTGCTGACCTGGCGGTTCGATGCTCTCGTACGGACTGCGTGTGAAATCCTGGAAAGGGACGGAGGAGAAGAAAAAGCCGCCGCCGACTTCGGATTGGCGCTTCACGCGATCGGGGAGGACGCCATCGATCAAGCCCTCGACGCGGCGCAGGAACTTCACCGGATCGGGACGCCTCCGCCCGGAGGAATCCGCATCGAGCACGCGCAGCTGATTACGCATGAACAGGCGTGCCGGGCCCGGGATCTGGGCATCGTGTTGTCGATGCAGCCCAACTTCACATCCGATTCCGTCATGTACGCCGATCGTCTCGACGCGTCTCAGCTCGCCGCGAACAATCCGTTCCGGATGCTGATGGACCGCGCGGGTTTCGTTCCGGGAAAGGACCTGGTTTTCGGCTCCGACGGCATGCCGCACGGAGCGGCATACTCCTTTCAATGGAGCCTGTTTCCTCCGTATCCGGGACAGCGCCTCACGGTGGATGAACTTGTCGCGGGATACGGAGGAGCGCGCGGTGTGCGAAACGGCGGCTTCGAGATCGACGTTACCGAACCCGGTGCATCAGGATTCCGAGACGCCTCATTTCCCGTGCGATCATGATCGAGGAGAGCACGAAGGAGCCGAGGTCCGCGAGCGGCATCGCGAAGAACACTCCGTATAATCCGAAGAACCGGGGCAGAACGATCACAAGGGGAATGAGAAGGAGGAGCTGCCGCGACAGGCTCAGCAGCGTCCCTTGTTTCGGTTTCCCGACGGCTTGAAAGAAGTTGGCCGATATGACCTGGAATCCCACGACGGGAAACATCAGAGTGCTTATCCGCAATGCCCGGGTACCGAGGTCCATGAGGCGGGAATCCCCGCGTCCGAATATTCCGATCAGAACGGAGGGGAAAAGCTGTATCACGGCGAAGCTCGCGCCGACAAAGAGAACGGCGCTTGTAACGGCGAGCCTGAAGGTTCCGATGACCCTCGCGTATTTCTTTGCGCCATAATTATATCCGATGATCGGCTGGGCCCCCTGATTCAGTCCCTGCAGGGGCATCATGACGAGAATCAGGATGCTGTAGATGATTCCCATGGCCGCGACGGCCGTGTCTCCCCCGTAGCGGAGGAGTGTCCGGTTGAGAACCGCGTTGAGAAGGCCCATCCCCATCTGCATTGCGAAGGGAGCGAAGCCGATCGCCAGGATGTGAAGCGAAAGTCCTGTTTCAAGCTTCATTTCCCGGAGCCGGAAGCGCAGGCTTGTCCATCCGGAATGAAAATAGAACATCACCCACAGGAAGGAAACGATCTGTGAAATGACCGTCGCCCATGCCGCGCCGGCGAGGCCCCACCTGAAACCGAAAATGAACAGCGGATCAAGGAGGATGTTGAGTCCCGCGCCGAGAAGCTGGGTGAACATCGATGTCCGGGGATGGCCGTCGGATCGGATGAAATGGTTGATTCCGGGTCCCATGGCCTGGAAAAAAGCCCCGAAAAGGATGATGCGGAAATAGGTTCTCGCGTGCGGCAGTATCGCGGGACTCGCTCCCAGCGTGACGAGAATCGTGTCCAGAAATAAAAAGCACGGAACGATCACCAGCGCGGGAATGAAAAAGAGAAGAACGAAGGCGTGGCCCATGATTTTTTCCACCTCGTGCCGCCGTCCCTCGCCGAGCCGGATGGAAAAAAGGGCGTTCGCGCCTATGCCGACGATCATCGAAAAAGCCATGAACGTCATGGTGATCGGCATCGTGACGGAGATGCCCGCGATGCCGAGGGTACCCACTCCGCGGCCGATGTAAATGCGGTCGACGATGTTGTAGAGCGCGTTGGCGAGCATGCCGATTATCGCGGGAATGGAAAAAGACGCCAATAATCTGCCGGGGCGTTCGGTCCCGATTCTGTCCGTTGAAATGTTGGGGTTGGTTTTCTGATCCAATTGTAATTCCGGCAGGTCATGGTCGCCGAAACGGCGGCCCATGTCAATATGCGGCAGGATCCTCAAAGCGATCCCTGTCGGGCAATAATTCTCTCGCCCAAGTCCGCGATTGGGCATATAATCAGGATAGAGCAATTCTTTCAGGAGGTATCACACTATGCACAAACCGGGAAAAATGGCCGTGATGTTCGTCATCTTGATCCTGGCGGCGGGGCTGGTCTTCGCGGGCGGCGCGAAAG
>CAZGUL010000394.1:0-3040 GCA_964529055.1 uncultured Spirochaetaceae bacterium | reverse complement strand
GCGACCTGTTCCGTGCCCGGGAGAAGTCGGAGTCCCGGCGTCCCGAGCTCGGAAAGCTAAGGGATTTCTGTCACCGCCCCCCGGTCCTCGAGAAGCTCGGGGAAGAACTCCTCCGGCGGCTGGACCGCTCCGCGCCGGCAGCCGCGCTGCTGGTCTGCGCTCCGCCTTTTTCCGGCGCGGGGTTCCTGCTCGATGCGGGGCTGGAAAAAATCACGGACGGCGCCGGGGTTTTCGCGCTGAAACCTTCGTACCGGGACCCCCGGTTTCCGGCGGCGGAGGTCCCCCGGGCCGACGAGCTTCCCGGCTTCATGTCCGCGGCGGAAAAACGCATCTGGGACGCGCATGCCGCCTTTCTCGCGTATCTGCGGAACGAGGAAAGCGTCCTGGTCCCCGATTTTCCCGGGGTGGAAGCCCGGGAAGCGCTGTCGGCGGCCCTCGTCGCCCATATCCGCCGATGCGGGGAAAAACGCGTTCCCGCCGTCGTCGTCTGCGGGGACCTGGAACATTTTTCCGGGAGCGCGGGCCGTCTCGCCGCCGACCTCGTCCAGGGGCATCTGGAGGGCCGCCGCGTCCTCCTGGTTTTCACGTCCTTTCATTCCACGCCGGTCGGACCTTTCCGTTCCGTTCCCTGCGGGACTTTCCGGGTGCCGCCGGTGGGCGCTGATGAATTCAAGTCCCTGCTCCGGCGGCTGCCGTCCGGTTCCTTCCCGGTGGAGGGGCTCACCGGCTTTTTCAAGCGGTCAAAGGGGCGCACGGCGGCCTTGTATTACGAGCTCGCCGCGGGGACGGAGGAGGACGGCGGCATCCCGGAGGAGGAGGCGCTTCAGGCGGTCATCCCGGACTGGGAGGACCTCCGTCCCCTGGTACGGTTTCTGCTGAAGCAGGAGCGGACGCTCCGGGAGGTCCTGTACACCCTGGAGGAGACGGCGGGCATGCTCTCCCCCTCGCAGACGGAGGAACTTCTCGAGCGGATCGGCGTGAACCGCGCCCAGGGCCGGGAAATCGTCCGGCGGCTCCGGGAATACGACCTGCCCGGCTCCGCGGGGGCCCTTCCCTTTCTGAGGAAGGACCCGACGGTCCGGCACGGGCTGGTGGACGAGGAGACGGCGGCCTTCCTTTCCGATCTCCGTTCCGCGGGGGCCGTCGGCACCGACGAGCTTCTGCTCCGGTATTTCGCGGAAAAGGGTTTTTACCGCCAGGCCCTGGACATGTTCCGGCTTCTTCTCGCCGGGGCCCTGGACGCGGGCGACCTCGGGAAGGCGGGCGCGGCGCTGGAAACGGGCGAGCGGCTCATCCCCGAAGGGAACGAGGAAATCCGGGACGGGAAGAAGGCGGTGATTCTGACGGCGAAGCTCCGTCTGGCTCTGGCCGCCGACGATCCGGACGGCATGGTGGAGACCTTTTCCCGCATGGAAGACCTTCCGCCTCCCCGGCCGCGGGACCCGTACCATGGAGACACCCTGATCCAGAAGGCCATGTACAGTCTCCGGCTCCGGGACGTGCAGGGAGGCCTCGCCTTCGGCAAAAACGCGGCGATGATTTTCCAGGAAACAAGCGACCCCGAAGGCGCCGCCCGGGCGAACTGCGTCATCGGCCTCGCGATGCTCGCCGGCGACGCTCCCGACGAGGCGACCGACTACTTCCGCATCGGCCGGGAGGCCGCGGGCGAGAAGTATCCGCTGGAAAATCTGCGGAACGTCCTCCTGGAAGGTATAGCCTGGTTCATCCGCGGCAATTTCTCCCGGGTCCTGGAAATCTGCCCCGCCGCCGCCCGCGCCGCCGACGGCATGCGCATGCGCCGCTGGTCGGATGCGGCGCGCTTCATTCTGGCCCGGGCGTATTTCGAGCTCGGCGAATACGAGGAGGCGCGGAAGCTTCTCGAGTTCCTGACCGGCGAGACGCGGCGGCTCGGGATGGAAGCGGCGGAACGGGTTGTTTCTTCGTGGCTTGGAAGATGCCTTGCGTACAGGGGGGACCCCGCCGCCGGGCTCGATCTTCTGAACGGCATAAGCTTTCACCCGGAGGCCCTCTTTTTCGCGGCGGAGGCGGAATTTTTCCGCGGAAACGGCGACAGGGTCCGGGAGAAAATCGACGACCTTCTCCGGATACCCTACGAGGGCGACTGCTTCCTGGGCGACGCTTTCCTGTGGAAGGACGGTTTCTACTTTCTGGAAAACCTTTCGGTGGGGCGCACCCGGGGCTCCGAGGTCCTTCCCCATCTTGCGAAAACGTTTCTCGCCTTCAGCTCCGGCCAGTCGCGGGAAAATCCGGCCGCCATCGAGGACATGTCGCGCCTCATCCGGGAGGAGAAAAACCCGAAGAACGATCCCTACAACATGCTGTATTATTACTGGTACGGAAAAATCCTGCCGGAAAGCCGGGATTCGCCCTTTGAGGACAAGACCACCGTTCTCGGGCGGGCCGTCCGGCACCTGCAGTCCCGGGCGAGCCGCATCGACGAAACAGCCCACACCTACGCGTTCCAGCGCAAAAATTACTGGAACCGGCAGCTCATGGAGGAAGCCCGCCGCAGAAACCTGATTTAGGCTTCCACTTCCGGCTCCAGGGACGGCAGGGCGAAGCCTTCCGGCAGGGGGCAGGGTTTGCCCGAGGAGTTCACCGCCGCCCAGGTCACCTCGGCCTCCGCGACGACGGCGCCGTCCCTCAGGACCGTCTGGCGGAACACGCCGTAGGTCCGGCGGCGCTTGATCGACGTGGTTTCCACGGTCAGGCGGTCGAAGGTGTAGGCGGGCTGCCTGTAATCGATGCAGATCCGGGCGACGATGAGCCCGTACCCGGCCCGCGTGAAGGCCGCGAAATCGAAGCCCGAATCCTTCAGGAATTCCATCCGGGCGTGTTCCAGATAGTTCAGGTACACGGCGTTGTTGACGTGGTTGTAGCCGTCGCATTCGTAGCTCCGGACGGCGATTTCGCAGCGGTGCGTCATCCCTCTCCTCCCGATTTTCCGCGGGCGTATTGACAGCCCCGTCCCGCTTTTGGTATAGTTTCCGTGCTTTCGGGCATGGTGGCGTAGCTCAGT
>CAZGUL010000393.1:0-3050 GCA_964529055.1 uncultured Spirochaetaceae bacterium | reverse complement strand
GCCGCTCTTTCCCGAGCTGGTGGAATACGCGAAGCTGCCCGTATCCGGGGGGCTTCTGATTTCCCGCATCATAGCCGGCGGCAACGCCGACAAGGCCGGACTCCGGGGCGGTTCCCCGTCGCGGATGGTCCGGTACGAAAACATGATGATCCAGCTCGGCGGAGACATCATCGTCGAGATCGACGGAATGAAGGTCGAAAGCGTGCAGGACCTGCTGGCCGCCCTGGAGAACAAAAAACCCGGAGACCGGGTATCCGTCACGGCGTACCGGAACGGGGACCGGAGGAATTTCCCGGTGACCCTCTCGGAACGCCCCGAAAGTTTCCAGTGGAACTAGCGTGGCGCGTTTCACCGTTTCCGCCGCGTTCCGGCCGGCGGGCGACCAGCCGGCGGCCATCGAAAAGCTCGCCGCCGGCGTCGCGGCGGGCGACCGCTTCCAGACCCTGAAGGGTGTGACCGGCTCGGGAAAAACCTTCACGATGGCGAAGATCATCGAAGCCTCCGGGCTGCCGACCCTGGTGATCTCCCACAACAAGACTCTGGCCGCCCAGCTTTACCGGGAATTCAAGGATTTTTTTCCGGACAACGCGGTGGAGTACTTCGTTTCCTACTACGACTACTATCAGCCGGAGGCTTACGTCGCGTCCAGGGACCTCTACATCGAAAAGGATTCCTCGATCAACGACGAGATCGACCGCCTGCGCCTGTCGGCCACCACCTCGCTGAGCGAGCGGAGCGACGTCATCGTGGTCGCGACGGTCTCCTGCATCTACGGCCTGGGCAGCCCGGACATGTACCGGGACATGCGCGTCCGTCTCGACCGCGGTTCCCGGACCGATCCGACGAAGATCCGCTCGAAGCTCGTGGCCCTCCAGTACGAGAGGAGCGACGCGGTGCTGAAGCGCGGCTCCTTCCGGATCCGCGGGGACGTCATGGAGATCTGCCCCGCCTACAAGGAAGAGGCGTACCGGATCGAGTTCGACTGGGACGAGGTCCGGAGCATAAAGAGGTTCCACCCCCTCTCGGGGGAGGTCTACGGGGAGCAGGATGCCCTGTTCGTGTATCCGGCGAAGCACTTCGTCATGCCCGAGGATCAGGTGCGCCTGGCGGTGGACAAGATCCGGCGGGAGCTGGACGACCGGTACGGGGCCCTCGTTTCCGCGAACCGCCTGGTGGAGGCCCAGCGCCTGAAGACCCGCACCGAGTACGACCTGGAGATGCTCGCGGAGATGGGTTACTGCCCGGGCATCGAGAACTACTCCCGCCACCTGTCCGGCCGGGAGGAGGGTGAACGCCCCGCGGTGCTGATCGACTATTTTCCGGACCGCTACCTCTGCTTCATCGACGAGTCCCACGTCACCATGCCCCAGCTCCGGGCCATGTACAACGGGGACCGGGCCCGCAAGACGAGCCTCGTCGAATTCGGCTTCCGGCTTCCCTCCGCGCTGGACAACCGGCCGCTGTACTACGCCGAGATCGAGAGCCTCCTGGACACGACGATTTTCGTTTCCGCCACCCCCGCGGGAGAGGAGCTGGAAAAATCCTCCCGGGTGGTGGAGCAGGACATCCGGCCCACGGGACTCCTGGACCCCCGGATCGAGGTGCGGCCGTCGGAGGGCCAGATCGAGGACCTGTACGGGGAAATCCGCAAAAGAATAGCGGCCGGGGAACGCACACTGGTGACGACCCTGACGAAAAAGATGGCCGAGGACCTCACGAACTTCCTGCAGGGGCTGGGCCTCAAGGTCCGCTACCTGCACTCCGAGGTGGAGACCATCGAGAGGGTGGAAATCCTCACGGACCTCCGGGCGGGCAAATTCGACGTCCTGGTGGGCATCAACCTTCTCCGGGAGGGGCTGGACCTGCCGGAGGTTTCGCTGATCGCGATCCTGGACGCGGACAAGATCGGATTTCTCCGGTCCGCCACGAGCCTCATCCAGACCATCGGCCGGGCGGCGCGGAACGTGAACGGTACGGTCATCATGTACGCCGACCGCAGGTCGGCGGCCATGGAGGAAGCCATCGCCGAAACCGACCGCCGCCGCCGGATACAGGAGACCTACAACGCCGAACACGGCATAACCCCGCAGACGATACGCAAGGCGGTGGTGGACATCCTCGAGCGGCGAAGCGAGGAAAAGCGCGGCACGGAGATGATCAACCTGGAAGTCCTCGAGAAAAGCTTCAACCTGATGATTCCCCGGGACCGCAAGGCCCTGCTTAAGGCGCTTGAAGCCCAGATGCTGGAGCACGCGAAGAACCTGGAATTCGAGGAAGCCGCGGTGGTCCGGGACGAGATCGCCCGGATACGGGGGCTGGGCTAGCCGGCGGGCCGCGCCTGTCCAAAATAGTGACACTTCCGGACTCCCCTTTTCGCCAAATGTGTCCGCCTTTCGTACCCGGGGCTGTCCGCCTCATGTCCCGGGGCGCGGCCCTTTCCGCCGCGCCCGGCGGCCTTATTAGTTAAATCCCGCACGAGAAAGCAATTATTCGAATCTCCCATTTTTCCCTGAAATCGTTCTTTTTCTCCCGATTGTTTCCGGCTTGGCACATGGATTGCGTAAATAAGGGGGACGAGAATTTCGTCAAGAGGAGTATCGAATGAAAAAAGATCAACTTCGCATCATTTGCCCGAACGGGCACCTCGGGTTTGCCCCGACGAAGGAGGAGAGCTTCTGGATCGGCGCGAAAACGCGCCCCGATTATTACTGCTGCGATTCCGGCAGCGACGACATCGGTCCCGGGCCCCTGGGAAACGACACCTGCGCGAGCCACTACGACTGGCAGAAACACGACCTGGAACTGATGCTGCTCGCCGCGCGGGAACAGAACGTTCCCATGATGATCGGCTCCTGCGGCGACACGGGAACGAACAGCAGGGTTGACCGCTACATCGGCATGATCAAGGACCTGGCGAAACAGCACAAGATGAAGCCCTTCAAGCTCGTCTATTTCTATTCCGAAGTCGACAAGGAGTACCTTCGCAAAAAAATGAAGGCCGGCGTCGATATCGAGGGCCTGGACGGCCGTCCGAGCCTGACCATGGAGGA
>CAZGUL010000392.1:0-3057 GCA_964529055.1 uncultured Spirochaetaceae bacterium | reverse complement strand
GGATCTCTCCGGTTTCGAGCAGGGCTACGACGTCGCGAGGCTGCGGAGCCTGATCGGGACGGGTCTGGGGCTCGAAACGGTCCGGCCGGTCTGCCTGGTCGGCCTCGGGCGTCTCGGCGGCGCCATTCTCCACAAAACGCGGGTCTGGGCGGACCTCCGCTACCCCATCGCCGCCGCCTTCGACGCCAGCGTCAACCGTATCGAGCTGACCCGTACCGATGTCCCCCTGTTTCATTCCCGGGAAATCGCCCGGGTGACCCGGGAAAAAAACATCCTCATCGGCATCGTCGCCGTGCCCGCAGAGGCCGCCCCCGACGTGGCGGAGCGCCTGGCCGAAGGCGGGGTCCGGGCCATCGTGAATTTCGCACCCGTCCTCCTGTCCCCGGGCGGCCGGGGCATCATCGTCAGAAACGTTTCCCTCACCGGGGAACTGGATATCGTCTCAGCGTACCTCACCCGAGAAGGAGTTTGAATCATGAGCAGAGTCTATAATTTTTCCGCGGGACCTTCCGTCCTGCCCGAGGCGGTTCTGAAGCGGGCCGCGGCCGAAATGCTGGATTACGGCGGGTCGGGACAGTCGGTCATGGAAATGAGCCACCGTTCGCCGGTCTTCGAGGGAATCATCGAAGAGACGGAAAGCCTGCTGCGGGAAATCATGGGAATCCCGAAATCGTACAAGGTGCTTTTCCTCCAGGGCGGCGCGTCCCTGCAGTTCGCGATGGTCCCCCTCAACCTGCTGCCCGAGGGGGGCGGCGCCGATTACGTGGTCACCGGGGTCTGGGCGGGAAAGGCCGCCGAGGAGGCCGCGAAATACGGCCGGGTCGGCATAATCGCCTCGTCGAAGGACCGGAATTTCGCTTACATCCCTGAGACGCCGCCTCCGTCCCCCGGCGCGGCCTATTGCCACATCACGACGAACAACACGATCTACGGCACCCGGTTCACGCATGTGCCGGAAACGGGCGCGGTTCCCCTGGTGGCGGACATGTCCAGCAACATCCTGTCGGAACCCGTGGATGTGGGTTCCCTCGGCCTGGTCTACGCCGGGGTCCAGAAAAACCTGGGGCCCGCGGGCCTCACCGTCGTCATCGTCCGGGAGGACCTCCTCGGCCGCCACAGGGCCGCGACGCCGACGATGCTCCGGTACGACATCCACGCCGAGAACGGTTCCCTGTACAACACGCCGCCATGCTGGAACATCTACATCGTAAAGCTCGTGCTGGAGGAACTGCGCCGTCTCGGCGGGGTTCCGGCCATGTACGCGCGCAACCGGGAAAAGGCTGAAATCCTCTACGATTTCCTCGACGGCTCCCGGCTGTTCCGGGGGACGGCGGAAAAAAAAGACCGGTCGCTGATGAACGTTCCGTTCGTGCTGCCGTCGGAGGAGCTCAACAAGGCGTTCCTGAAGGAGGCGGAAGCCCGGGGTTTCGTCAACCTGAAGGGCCACCGTCTCGTCGGCGGGATGCGTGCCAGCATCTACAACGCCCTGCCGGCGGAGTGGGTCGAAAAGCTCGTCCTCTTCATGCGGGATTTCGAGGCCCGTAATCAGGGAAAGGGAGCCTGACATGTTCAGAATTCAGACGGTCAACAAGATTTCCGCCAAAGGGCTGGACGTCTTTCCCCGGGACGAGTACGAGATCGCCTCGGAATTTTCAGACCCCGACGCGATCATAGTCCGGAGCACCCCGCTTCACGACATGGCCTTTTCCCCGTCCCTGCGGGCCGTCGCCCGGGCCGGCGCGGGAACGAACAACATCCCCGTGGCCCGCTGCACGAAGTCCGGCATCGTCGTTTTCAACACCCCGGGAGCCAACGCGAACGGCGTGAAGGAACTGGTCATCGCGGGGCTGCTTCTTTCGTCCCGCCGGATCCATGACGGCCTGGTCTGGACGAAGGGCCTCGTCGGCAGGGGGGGGGAAATCCCCGAGCTCGTGGAGCGCGAGAAGGGCCGGTTCGCCGGCCCGGAGCTGGCGGGGAAAACCCTGGGAGTCATCGGTCTCGGGGCCATCGGCGTCATGGTGGCCAACGCGGCGATCACCCTGGGCATGAAGGTTGTCGGGTACGATCCCTTCATTTCGGTGGAGTCGGCGTGGCGGCTTTCCCGGGACGTTCAGAGGTCGGAGGGACTCGAGGGCATGCTCCGGCAGTCGGATTACCTGTCCATCCACACGCCCCTCACGGACAAGACCCGGGGTATCCTGAACGCGGAACGCTTCGGAATGATGAAAAAGGGCATGCGGGTCATGAACTTCGCCCGGGGAGGCCTGGTAAACAACGAGGACCTCATAAAAGCCCTGAGATCCGAACAGGTCGCCTGCTACGTAACGGACTTTCCCGAGGAGGACCTGCTGAAGGAAAGCAACGTCATCGCCATTCCGCACCTTGGGGCCTCGACACCGGAATCGGAGGACAACTGCGCCGTCATGGCGGCCAACCAGGTTAAAACCTTCCTCGAAACGGGCAACATCCGCCACTCCGTGAATTTTCCGGACTGCGTGATGGAAAGATCCCACCGGAAACGCCTCACGGTGGCGAACATGAACATCCCGAACATGGTGGGGCAGATCACGACCATCATGGCGGAGGAGAAGATCAACATCGCCGATCTGCTCAACCGCCACAGGGACGAGGTGGCCTACAACATCATCGACATCGACGGGGACGCCGGCGACGGTCTGGTCGCCCGGATACAGGCCATCGAGGGCGTCATCATGGTGAGAAGGATCTGACCCCCGCGGTCCCGCCGGCCGGCGTTGACAGCCGGCGCGATGAATTCGTATCTTTTCAGTCATCCAACGAGGAGGAAAAACATGAATTCCGACTATCTGCGCGCCGGCGCGAAGGCCCTGGCCGTCGCCGCGGCGCTTTCCGCCACCACCGGGGGCCTGGACGCCCAGGAACTGGCCGACGGCCTGTACGCGAAAATCAGCACCGGCAGGGGCGATATCGTTCTCCGGCTCGAATACGAAAAGACCCCGATGACGGTCATGAATTTCGTCGGCCTCGCCGAGGGGGCGATCAGGGCCGACGGCCGGTCCGGAAAACCGTTTTACGACG
>CAZGUL010000391.1:0-3060 GCA_964529055.1 uncultured Spirochaetaceae bacterium | reverse complement strand
GTCTATAAATCCATCACGGTGCTGAAGAAGTATTCGACTTCCTCGTCGGCCATCTCTATTGAGCGAAGAAGATTATTTGAATTGTCATAGACGTACAGGGTGGCGGTCACTCCCTCCACGGGAATCTCTCCGATTTCAAGCGGCGTCTCGATGAAAGATCCCGAGGCCGCAAACGATGCGGAGAAAATGAATTTTCCGCCTTTTCCCGCGGTGTCGGACACGGAAAGCGCATACCCGATGCCGGCCTCCATCGAGAACTGGGTGGTGTACTGGTAATCGTCCAAGTCCACATAGCTGTCCGTGACGGTTTTCATGTTCATGTCGGCGATGATGACAAAGATTCCCTTGACGGTCATCGTTCCCGATGTGATTCCGGGAGTCAGATTGGCGTTCAAACTAAAATCCATGATCATCTGATCGTAGTCACCCGTGGTCTCCATGGGAAAATCCTCGTCCATGTAATACCATTTGTTTCTCATGTAAATCGATCCGGTGGAGACCGCCCCCGGAATCATATCAGGATCGTTGCTGAAGGGATACGGCCCGAACTCCTCGTCTCCGCTGTCCACGACCTTCGGCGTCACGCTTTTGGGGGTAAAACCTTTCATCGGCACGACGGCCGGACTGGAGCCGGACATTGAGTCTCCGATCGCCCCGGCGGCGGCGATGAAAATATCGAGCGCTTCGAGGTCGTCTACGGGGGTGCCGCCCGTCGCTTCGTAATCCGGCAACGCCGACGGAGACGGAAGATCGATGTTCAGGCCTCCGTCCCCGCCCCCCGAGCAGGCGCCGAAAACCAGGACGACCGCGACGGCCGCCGACGCGAGAATCATTTTCCTTTTCATGTTAACCCCCTCCGGAATTTTCTTGAACAGATGCTGATTCTTTTATTGTAGCATATGCCGGGGGAAATTTCGAACATGCAACAGCGCGCCGGCGCCGGCTTCGAGATGCCGCTGTCCGTCGTCCCGTCCGCGAAGAAGATCGCGCCGAAGGCTTTCAGGCTGAAATAAAAAAAAACCGCCTCCGGGGGGAGGCGGCGCGTCACGTTTCCTCTTTCACGGTGCCGCCTCTCTCCGGAAAATCGTCGCGACGGAACCTCTCCCGCACCGCCTTTTCCCCCGGCGTCAGCGCGGCCTCGGAAAATTCGAGGATGTCCTCCAGCCACATGAGTTTTTCTTCCACCGAGAGTTCGCGATAAGCTGCGAGCTTCTCTTTTTCCAATGTATAGAAAAAACCCTCAGGGCTGATCATGTTCGGGGTCTCCCAATTCGGCGGCCTGACGGAGAAGTTCGATATCGCAGAGGTCCTGCGGCCGGCCTGCAAAGGTTTTGAGCCGTATCAAATCAGTCATCGAGACCAGACTGAAAGGGACCCCCCCGGCCGTTCTTTCCCGGCGTCTTTCGTAGGCCGCGGAAAAGTCCAGGGGGTGGAAAATGACAACGTCCACGGTCCTGTATTTCAGATCCCGGTGACGGAAACCGAAGGCTTTCATGTTTTTGTCCCGTATCCATTCTTCACGTTTCACCGGGTCCGCCAGATCTTCCGCCTGTACGGGCGCCGTCGGGTCGTAACCGAGTTCCCGCATGCAATCACAAAGCCTGATTATGTTATCCCGTTCCATCAGGAGGATGATATCGATGTCCTGTGTCGCCCGGGGAACTCCGTGGAGATTGACCGCGAGGCCGCCGACAATCAGATAACGTATGTCTTTTTCGTGAAGCGCCCGCAGTACCTCGAAATAAAACATTGCCCTCCTACCAGTCGCCGCGTCCCGACCCGTGGCCGTTGCCGTTCTTGCTCGGGTGCCGCGCTTCGGCGAGGGTGTCGATGGGGTCTTCCCCGACTTCGATCGGGCAGGGGGAGACTTTCCATATTTCCTCGGTGTACTGGCCGATCGTGCGGTCCGACGAGAACTTGCCGGACGAGGCGACATTCAGGATGGCCTTGCGGGTCCATTCCTCCGGCTTTTTGTAGAGTTCCTCGATTTTTCGCTGGGTGGCGGCGTAGGATTCCAGGTCCGCCAGATGGAGGTACCTGTCGCCGTGGAGCAGCATGTCCCGCAGGGGGTCGAAAATGCCGGGCTCGTTGATGTTGAAGGCCCCGGAGAAAATGAGGTCCAGGGCTTCCCTGATTTCCTCGTTCTTTTCGATGAAGGTCCGGGGATCGTAGGCCTTTCCCAGTGCCGCCGCTTCGTCGGCCTTGAGGCCGAAAATGAATATGTTCTCCCCGCCCACTTCCTCGGCGATCTCGATGTTGGCCCCGTCCAGGGTGCCGATTGTGATGGCGCCGTTGCACATGAACTTCATGTTCCCCGTTCCGGAGGCCTCGGTGCCCGCGGTGGAAATCTGTTCCGAAACGTCCGCCGGCGGCAGAAGTTTTTCCGCCAGGGACACCCGGTAATTCGGCAGGAAGTAGACCTTCAGCGACTCGTTCATGTCCGGGTCCTCGTTGATGACCGCCGACAGGTTGTTGATGAACTTGATGATGAGCTTCGCCATCGCGTAGCCCGGCGCGGCCTTGCCGCCGATCAGGAAGGTGCGGGGCACGAAGCCGTCGGTGCCGTTTTTCTTCAGCCGGTTGTACAGCATGACGATGTGGAGGGCGTTCAGGAGCTGGCGCTTGTATTCGTGAATGCGCTTGACCTGGATGTCGAAAATCGAATCCGGGTTGATCCTCCAGCCGTAAAGGTCGGAGAATTTTTCCGCCAGGTCCTCCTTCGCCCGCTTCTTGATGTCGCGGAATTTCTCCTGGAAGGATTTGTCGTCCGCGAAGGAAGCGAGTTTCCTGAGCTCCGTCATGTCGCAGATCCAGCCGTCGCCGATGGTCCCGGTGATGAGGGCGGCGAGGCCGGGGTTGGCCTTCAGGAGCCAGCGCCGCTGGGTGATGCCGTTGGTTTTGTTGTTGAACCGCGCAGGGTAGATGGACGCCAGGTCCGGGACCAGACGCGTTTTCAGGAGCTCGGTGTGCAGGGCGGCGACGCCGTTGGTGGAGTGGGAGCCGACGATGCAGAGGTTGGCCATGCGGATGTGCTTCGGGTCCCCCTCCTCGACGATGCTG
>CAZGUL010000390.1:0-3062 GCA_964529055.1 uncultured Spirochaetaceae bacterium | reverse complement strand
GTCCTGGTGAAGGCGGAAGAAGCGTACGGCCCCTACAGGGAAGACCTGGTGATGCCGGTCCCGCGGGACCAGTTTCCGGCGGAGCTGAAACCGGAGGTCGGCATGCAGCTGATGGCCCAGACCATGTTCGGCCCGGTTCCGGTCACGATCAAGGAACTGACGGTGGAAACCGTCTTCGTGGATTACAACGCCCCGCTGGCGGGGAAGGACCTGACCTTTGATGTGGAGATCGTGGAGGTCCGGGATTCCACCGAGGAGGAGCTCGCGCCGTTCAGGAAGGCCGCCGAAGCGACCCCCCTGCCGTCGGGAGCACTGCCCCCGGTTCCCGGCGCCGCGAAGCCCTAGAACTTTACCTGCGGCGTCTGCCGCGCCGCCTCGCCGATCTCGAAGTACGGCCGGGCGGCGAACCCCATCCCGCCGGCCATCAGCGAGCCGGGGAAGGACCGGATCCGGGTGTTGAAATCCCGGACGCCGTCGTTGTAGCGCTTCCGCGCGACGGTGAGCCGGTTCTCCGTTCCCGCGAGTTCGTCCTGCAGGCCGATGAAATTCTGGTTCGCCTTCAGGTCCGGGTACTGCTCCACGACGACGAGGAGGCGCGACAGCGCCGACTGCATTTCGTTGTAGCCCGCCGCCTTCTCCTCCACCGTCCTGGCTCCCGCAAGCTTCGACCGGGCGTCAGCGATGCCCCGGAAGACGCCTTCCTCGTGGGCGGCGTAGCCCTTGACCGTCGCCACCAGGTTCGGGATCAGGTCGCTGCGCCGCTGGAGCTGGTTGTCGATCTCGGACCACGCCGAGTTGATGCCTTCGTCGAGACGCACGAGGTCGTTTTTCGTGTTGATGTAGAAAATCCCGAAGATGACGACCACCGCGGCGAGGACCAATAGTCCGATGAACAATCCGCTTTTTTTGCCTTCTGCCATGTCTTTATTCCTTTCGATATAACGTGATGCGCCGTCCCCGGCCGGTTTTTTCCACCCCGCGGCGGCGATTATGCCTCTTCTAGAACCCCCGGGACGCGCCGCCCCCTCCGGAACCGCCCCCGCCGAAGCCGCCGAAGCCTCCGCCTCCGCCGCCGAACCCCCCGAATCCGCCGGAACCGAAGCCCCCGCTGCGGAATCCTCCGGAGCCGAAGCCTCCGCCCCGGTACCCGCGGCCTCCGCCGGACCGGAGAAGGGCCATCAGGATGCCGCCGAAAAAGCCGGGACCCCAGATCGAGAAAAACACGATGAGGAATATGATTTCCGCGAGTCCCAACCCGTCCTTTTGGGAGGTCCGTACGGCCTTGACCGCCGATGCCGGCAGCCGGAACTCGGCGGGGTCTATGTTGTTTTCCTTCGCCACCGCGGCGGCGAGGGCCTCGGCACCCCGGAGGAGCCCCTCGCCGAACCTTCCTTCCCGGAACGGGGGCAGGACAGCGGCGTCGAGGATCCGGCCGGCCATCGCGTCGGGGACGGCGCCTTCCAGGCCGTAACCGACTTCGATCTTGACCCGCCGCTCCTTCATGGCCAGCACGAGGAGGACTCCGTTGTCCCTGCCTTTCTCCCCGATTCCCCAGGATCTGAAAAGCTCCACCGCGAATTCCTCGATGTCCGCGGCGGGAGCGAAGCTTTCCACCGTGACGACGGCGATTTCCGCTCCGGTCCTTTCCTTCACCGCCGCGGCGAGGGTTTCCATCCTTTCGGCTTCCGCCGCGTCGATGACACCGGCGAAATCGTTCAGGAAACCGGAAGGGCGCGGAATCGGCTGGGCCGCCGCCCCGAGCGCGGCGGCGAGAAAAAGCGCGGCGAGGAGAAGTTTTTTCACCCCGCGTCTCCCCCGGACGGCATGGCGTCCACCGCCGCGGCCAGGGCCTTCAGGGACGCGAGCAGGGCCTCGGCGAGGCCCGAAGCCGGTTTCTTTTTTCCCGTCCTGAAGGAGTTCAGTTCCGTAAACGCGGAGGTGTCGACCCCGTATTCCCGTGCCGTCAGGGCGAGAAGCTCCTCCGGGTCGGCGGGGGGCGATTCGGGTTTTTTGAGCCTCGCGAGACCGCGAAACAGGGCGTTCGGGGCGCCGGACCAGCTTTTGAGGTAAAAGCCGAGGGGCCTCTCTCGCCCTCCGGCGGCGATCAGCATCTGCCGGAGGTCGTTCACGGCGCCCCGGAGCCGTTCCTCGATCTGGTGGCGCAGGTTGGTCCGGGTCGGAACGGGGAAGTCGATCTCCGTTCCGCGGAGGAGCCGGTGGGCGTCTCGGATGTCCCCGTATTCCATCGGGAAAACGTCGGCGGAGCCCGCGAATTCCTCCCGGCTCATGATGAGGGGGGTTATGCGATGCCGGCGGATGAGCCTTTTCGCCTTCTTCCCGAAAAGGAAAATTCTGTCCGGACTGCTTTTTTCCAGGACGATCAGCACGTTGACGTCAGAAATCCCGCGGCGGTAGGTTCCCCGCGCCGCACTGCCGTAGAGGACCACGGAGAAGAGGTCCCCGGAAAACACTTCTTCCGCGGCGGGAACCAGTTTCGACTCCAGGTCCGCGATGATTTTTTCGCAACCGCCCGCCATGCCGGCCTCCTGTCTTGTCCGATTGAAAACAAGGTACTTAAATTTCGCCGTGAATACAAGGTCCCGCCGCGCCTTGACAGGAGTGCATTTTATTGCAAAATTCATGCATATTTATAAAGGAGATCGGCAGTGAAAAAAAAGGCTTTCGTTTTCGTCCTGTGTCTCGCCCTGATCGGCGGGCTGGGATTCGCGCAGACTAATCTGGCTTTGAAATCGGCGCGGGAAACCTCGACCTATTACGCGTTCGCGGTCGGGATCGCGGATGCCCTGATGCAGGGAACCGCGGGAGTCAACATCACCGTGGAAACCAGCGCGGGGTCGGTGGAAAACGTGAAAATGGCCCGGATGCGGAAGGATTTCATGTTCACCTCCCCGCCGAACCTGGTGGGCAGCGCCCTGGCCTCCGACGGGCAGTTCAAGGAAGGAGGGTACGAAAAAATCCGCTCCCTCTGGCCGATTCCCGGTCTGGTCATGCATTGGGTCGTGCGGCAGGACAGCGGCGTGCTGAGCCTCGCGGACCTGGCC
>CAZGUL010000389.1:0-3063 GCA_964529055.1 uncultured Spirochaetaceae bacterium | reverse complement strand
CGTCCTCGCCGACGACCCGGTATTCCACGTCCCGCAGGATCGGGCCGATGGTGCCGAAAACCGGCCGGGCCTGCCTGCGCACCGACAGAATGGGCCCCGACTCGGTGAGGCCGTAGCCTTCCAGCAGGAGTATTCCCGCGGCCTGGTAGAAGCGGTCAACGTAGTGGGGCAGGGCGCCGCCGCCGGAGACGCCGGCGATGAACTTGCCGCCCAGCTTGGCCTTGATGTTCTTGAAGACCAGGACGTCGCCCAGGATTTTCAGCGGCGTCAGAAGGATGAGGGGAATCACCGACAGGACAATGTCCAGGACCCGGTTCCGGGGCAGAAACTGGGCCATCAGGCCGCGGAACATGGACAGGAACAGGGCGTGGGACTCCCCGACGCCGACGAAGAAGTGGAACAGGGTTTTCTTGATTCCCCCTTCGGAGTTCACCTTCCGGTAGATCGCCGCGCGGATTCCTTCCCAGATCCGGGGCACGCTTGCCAGCCACTGGGGTTTGATTTTCGCCATATCCTCCAGCATGATTTTCCCTATCGGCTTGGAATAGGCGATGGACGCGGCCCTGTCCAGAATGAAGTATTCGACGGCGCGCTCGAAGGAGTGCCAGATCGGAAGGACCGCCAGGAAAATCATCCCCGGTTTCAGATCGATGTGGTCCGGGACCCTGTCGAGCTGGTAGATGTACGACCCGTGATGCAGCATGACGCCCTTCGGCTCCCCGGTGGTGCCCGAGGTGTAGATGATGGTGGCCAGGTCGTCGGATGTGCCATTATCGATTTCCCCGTCGACGAAGTTCGGGTTCTCCCGGAATTTCGCTTCTCCCCGCGCCAGAATGTCCCGGTAGCCGAGGATTTTCACCTTCGCCGCCGCTCCCTCCGCGGCGGGTTTTTCGGAATCGTCGAACAGGATGATGGTGTGCAGCAGGGGCAGGGTGTCGATTTTGGAAAGGATCTTTTCCGCCTGGACCCGGTTTTCCGCGAAGGTGACACCGCAGTCCGCGTGTCGCAGGATGTAGGCCATCTCGTCGGCGGTGGAGTCCGATCCCCGGGGAACGTCCGCCGCGCCGAGACACAGCAGAGCCAGATCGCTGAGGATCCACTCCTGGCGGTTGTCGCTCATGAGACCCACGTGGTCGCCGCGCTTGATGCCTATGTCGTGGAAACCGCAGGCCAGGGCCTGGACCGTGTTCCACACCCCGGCGTAGGTGAGGGGCTCGTAATCCCCGTTCGCGTTTTTCGTATACAGGATATTCTGGTCCGGGTAGCGGTTGCGGACGTCCCGGAGCCTTTTCGGAAGAGTCTCGTTGGCGTTCATTCCGTCTTTTTCTCCTTCTTTTTGAATAGGAGACCATTATAGACGGGCGGCGGCCGCCTGGCAAGCATTTTTTCGGCCGGCGGCCGACAAAAAGCGGCCGCTATATGCCCTGGTACAGGAACCAGCGGGACACCAGGGAGACGATGCTGACCAGCCCCGCCGCCTGCGCCGCCGCGAGAATTGCCGCGGCGGCCGAAAATACCGCCGCCGGGCGGGAGAAGGGCGGCTTTCCCGCGAGACGCCGCAGGAGGGGCGGCAGGGCCGCTATGAAGGCCAGGACCGCCGCCGGCAGGTAGCGGACCGCCGGGGAACCGCCTTCGGCCCAATCGGCGAGCAGACTACCGGTTTTCAGGAAAAAGCGGTTGATTTCGGCGAACTTTCCGAACATGATCAGCAGCCCGATGAAGACCAGCAGGATACCGCTCGCCTTCTTGATCGCCGGAAGGTGTTTTTTTATCCGGCCCAGGCTCTTCAGAAAGGCGGTAAAAAACAGCGACGCGCCGAGGAAGGGCAGGCCCAGGCCGAGGGAATAGGCCGCCAGGTACAGCACAGCCCGGCCGAGTTCGCCGCTCTGGCCGGCCAGGAAGAGGATGCCTCCCAGGATGGGGCCGACGCAGGGGCTCCAGCCCGCGCCGAAGGCCGTTCCCACCAGGAAGGAACCCGCGAGACCCCGGGGCCGGGCGGAGGGGTGAAAACGTTTTTCGTAGTTCAGGACCGCCAGAAAATCGAAAATGATGTTGAGACCCAGAAAGACGACCACGGCCCCGGCGGCGAGGTTGATGATCCCGGTCGTTCCGCCCAGAAGGACGACGGAGCCGGAAAACACAATCCCCAGCGCGACGAAAACCGAGCCGAAACCGAGGATGAAAAAGACCGTCCTGAGGATCAGCGGCCGCCGGGATATCTTTTCGTCCTTGATGTCCTCGAGGCTCACCCCGCCGATGAAGGTCAGGTAGGACGGGATGAGGGGAACCACGCAGGGGGACAGAAAGGACAGAAGCCCCGCCCCGAAGGCGAGGAGGATCGACAGCTCACTTCCCATGACGGATCAGCGTTTCGAAGGCCGCGACGACTTCGGGGGAACCCCAATCCTTGCCGCCCACGACGGCCCCGACGATGCCGCCTTCCCGGTCCACGATGTAGGTGGTGGGGATGCCCCGCACGCCGTAGGTGCCGCCGATGCGGCCGGAACCGTCCAGCGCCACCGGGAACGTCAGTTTGTACTTTTTGACGAATTCCGCGACTGTTTTCTCGTCCTCCTGCAGGTCCACCGCGAGGATCGTGAAGCCCCTGTCCTTGAACCGGACATACAGTTTTTCCATGGAAGGCATTTCCTCCCTGCACGGAGGACACCAGGTAGCCCAGAAATTGAGGAAAACGACCCGGCCTTTCAGGGACCCCAGCGAAGCCGTCCCGCCGCCCAGTTTCGGCAGCGTGAAATCCACCACCGGGACCCTTTCCTTGACGGTCTGGATCCCGGCCTTCGTCAGGGCGGCGGCGATCTCCGCGGGGACGGCGCCGCTTTCATCGGGGGTCGGCGCCTTGGCCGGAGCGGCCGGAGCCGCCGGCGCGGGGTTTCCGCCCCCCGCGGGAGGGGCGGCATCGGAGCCGGTCGTCTTTTCCCGTGAGCCGAAGGCAGCCAGCGGAACGCTCAGCGCGATAATCATCAATACGGTTAATATTTTCTTTTCCATATATATCCTCTTCCCTATAATACCTATAGCGCCGCAGGGATTCAAGCGAAAAAT
>CAZGUL010000388.1:0-3065 GCA_964529055.1 uncultured Spirochaetaceae bacterium | reverse complement strand
CTCTTCGTTCGCGATGGCGCCGTAGTCCTTCCGCTTCTGCTCGGCGATGTAGGCCACGGACCCCGCAGTGTCGTAAAAAGGCTCGCGCTCGATTTCCGGGTGCTCGTCCAGAAACCGCGCGCATTGGGCGAGTCCCTGGGGATGGGAAAAGACTTTTCTGATGTCCTCCAGCGACGCTTCGGGGGTCCCCATCAGGCTGTGGACGATGCGCAGCTTCGTTTCTCCGACGATCTTGATGTCCGGATAGCGGATCAGAAGATCGTAGTTTTCATGAATGGACCCGGCCAGCGAGTTTTCCATGGGGACGATGCCGTACCCGGCCGTCCCGTCCAGGACCGCCGAAAAGACGTTCTCGAACGTTTTCCTCGGCAGCGCGGCGACGTCGAAGTGAAAGAAACCCCGGAGCGCGCTTTCGCTGTAGGCGCCCCGTTCCCCCTGAAAAGCCACCCGGATTTCACCGTTCTCCCCGCCCCGCCGGTCCGTCGCGATGGAAACCGTTCCAAAAGTCCCGCTGCCGGCAACCCTCGGAACCTTCGCGACCTCCTTGCCGACCACCGCGGAAAGGGCCTCGATGTCCCGCATGAGTTTTTCGAACTGGTCCGGATAGAGGGTCTGGGGACCGTCGGACAGCGCCTTCGCGGGATCCGGATGGACTTCGACGATGAGGCCGTCGGCTCCGGCGGCAACGGCCGCGAGACCCACGGGCAGGACTTTTTCCCGGATGCCCGTGGCGTGGCTGGGATCGACGACGATGGGAAGGTGGCTGAGCTTCTTGATGACCGGGATCGCGGAAATGTCCAGCGTGTTCCGGGTGTAGGTTTCGAAGGTGCGGATTCCGCGTTCGCACAGAATGACGTTGTCGTTGCCGTGGGCGAGGATGTATTCCGCGGCCATAAGCCATTCCTCGATCGTCGCGGACAGGCCCCTTGTGAGGATCACCGGCCGTCCCGCGCGCCCCACTTTTTTGAGGAGCTCGAAATTCTGCATGTTCCGCGCGCCGATCTGAAATACGTCGACGTATTCCTTCATCATGTCCACATGGTCGGTGGATACGATCTCCGTTACGATAGGAAGCCCGACGGCGTCCCCGGCCTCCTTCAGGTACCGGAGCCCTTCCTCCCCGAGCCCCTGAAACGAATACGGCGAGGATCGCGGCTTGTACGCCCCGCCCCGGAGCATGACCGCCCCGGAACCGCGTACAAGACGGGCGGTTTCCATGATCTGTTCCCGGCTCTCGACGGCGCAGGGCCCGGCGATGACCGCGATGCGCTTGCCGCCGATCTTTATGGGACCCACGGGTACCAGGGTGTCTTCCTTCTTCAGTTCCCGGGAGGCGAGCTTGAAAGGCTTCGATATCGGGATGACCTTCATCACCCCCGGCAGAAGCTCCACTTCCCGGGGGTCCACCCTGGGCAGACCGACGGCGCCGAGGATGGTTTCTTCCTTGCCGACGATTTCCCGGATCTGATACCCTTTTCCCTCGAGGAAGGACCTGATCCCGTCTTTTTGTTCCGGACTGATGCCGCGCTGGAGTACTATGACCATGGGGACAGCTTATTTGGCGGGTCCGGTTCTGTCAATGCGGAGCCCGGCCTGGGTCGATTTGCCCGTCTGGAACTGCTTTTCCCACATTTTATCGCGCATATAAGCGTCGAATGCCGCCTCCAGGTCCGACCGGTATTCCACGTACCGGCTGATGTACCCCAGGGTGACGAGGGGGGCCCCCTTCGACGTGACCCGATTCTTGCCGGCGTTGTACATGGCTATCGCCGCGATGTCGTTCCCGCCCTCCTGGAGGCAGAATTTGAGATGGGAAATTCCGTACTTGGCGCTGGTTTCGGGATCGAAGAAGTCCCTCTCCTTGAGCCGGGGGAAAGCCCGGGAATTGAGCTGAAAAACGCCCCGGTCCACCGAAGACGCATTTTTATTGACCGCCCGGGCGTTGAACCTGCTTTCCACGTACGCGACGGAAAAGGCGAGGAACAGCGAAACGTCGTGCCGGTCCGCGTACCGGAGAATCGGCCGCGAAATTCGTTCGGAACCCGTCAGTTCGATGAAAAACCGTTCCACGTGTTTCCGCGAGGCTTCGTCCCTATACAGTTCGAGGGTGGGGTCCTTCTTCGAGAGAATGTCAAATATCCGGTCCTGTTCCATCGCCGCGAGATGCATCTTTTCGTTCTCGACGATGATGTCCCCCGCCTCCTTCACGCGGGGGACCTGGGTGCATCCCAGGATGCCCAAAAACATGATTATAAAAAGCCCTTTGATAGCGCGTCCTCCTCGGAGAATTCTTTTTGTACTGTTTCGCTAATCGCGAATCGTGGTCCCGGCCAGGTCCTTCCGCCATTCGGCGAGGACCTGTTCGTGGGCCGCGATGGTGGCGGCGGAAACTACGTCACCGACGCCGCCGCGGCCGCCCTGGTAGTTTCCGTCGTTCACGTACAATGTGGCGAGAAGCCGCTCCAGATCCTTTATGCCGAACGCGGGATCCAGAAGCCGCCTGTACTTGGTGGTTGCATACACGTTATCGAAGACTTCTTCGAATTTTTTTTCTCGCCAATCGTCCGCCGACACGACAGAGACCAAACCTTTTAAAAATCTGGGCGAACTATAGCAAAAAATCGAAAAAGTGAAAACCCTCGACCTCAGATGCGGATCGGATAGGTCCCGTAGCGCCGCCCCGCGTCATACAAGGCAAAAACGTTCCCGTTCGGAATGTCGTCGTGCAGGCTGTGGTCCGAGGCCAGGATGTATCCGCCGCCGGGAGCGGCTTTTGAAATGCATTCCTTCACTTCCTCTTCCACGTCCTCCGGACTTCCCGTCACCAGGGTCGTCTTGTTGTTGACGTTGCCGATGAGGGCGATCTTTTTCCCGTACGTTTTCTTGACTTCCCCGATGTCCATGCCCGCGGCACGTTCCACCGGATGATACGCGCTGATGTCGGAGGCCACCAGGTCGGCTATGAGCTGCTTCAGGCATCCGTCGGAATGCATGATGACCGGAATCCCGAGCTTGCGAAGTTCCTTTACCATCCGGGCGGTGCAGGGCCGCACGTGCCGCCGGAA